>CAINEZ010000575.1 GCA_903847905.1 uncultured Bacteroidota bacterium | reverse complement strand
TGCTTAAGAAAAGAAATTATACCAATGCTTATTATGAAATTGTCCAAAGGATAAGTTCATAATTATGCAGTGGTAAATGCCGATAGACAATATGTTTAGTCCTGCATTTTTGGACTATTACATATTGCGTATCGGTATTAAAAAATTATTCCACTATCTTCATTTCATCTATAAGCCTTTTTGCGCCTGCATATTTATCAATAATAAAAAGCGCGTATCTTATGTCGAGTGAAATGTTCCTGCATTGATCGGGATTGAACATAATGTCGCTCATTGTGCCTTCCCACACACGGTCGAAATTAATACCTATAAGTTCACCCTCAGCATTTAATACCGGGCTCCCTGAATTTCCACCTGAAGTGTGATTGTTTGCTATAAATGCAATATGCATTATACTGTCATTCGAGTAATTGCCATAATCCTTTTTTCTATAAAGCTCTTTAAGCTTATCAGGCACTTTGTAATCATCAATTGTTGTATCTTCTTTTTCCATAACTCCGTCAAGTGTTGTGAAATAAAAATAATCAACAGCATCCATGGGCTTGTAACCGGCGATTTTACCATAAGAAAGCCGAAGCGTTAAATTAGCATCGGGATAGAATTTTTCATTTTGATACATTTCGCGAAGCCCTGTAATATAAACCCTGTAAAGGCTGTCAAGTTGGTCATTATACTTATTATAAGAAGACGAAATATTTGTATAAAAATTAATATAGATGTCGGAAGCAAGAGTGAATATAGGATCCTCAGCAATTTTATACGCTTTTTTTCGCTTGAAATCACCAAGCATTTTCATTATTTTTTCTTTCGAAACAAATGATGATTTCAGGTATAAATAATCTGCATATCCAGAAATGTCGCCATTAAATTTATTTTTTATAACAGAAGGAAAAATTAAAGATTGAAACTTCAAATCCGCCTTTTCATAATATATTCTTATCAGCGCGCTGAATATTTTTTTATCGGTCGGCTGATCGTAATTTTTAAAAAAAGCATTTGCGCCGGCTTTAAGCTGGCTAACCATTTTGATTATCTCATCATCTTTAACAGATTTATCATTACATTTTGCTATCAAATTGTTGAAGCCCCATGCATATTTAATGATCTCATTGCCCGCACCCGCTTCAGAGAAATAATCATAAGCCAGCGCAACAGGAGTATAAGCGGCATATAATTTTTCAAAAGTATTTAAAAGCTCACCATATTTTATTTTCAGAGTGTCATTTGAATTTGCCCATTTTATAAATTCTTCTTCTGATTTTTTTTTCTTTTCAACAGCATCAAGTTTTCTCAAACCCTTACATTCACCCTTCCATTTTTTCCAATAGTTTGCAACTACCTGGTATTTGTTGGAATATTGAAGTTTAACAAGTCGGTTTTCTTTCATTGCGGCTCCCATTATTTCAAGCTTATTTTCGCGGATATTTATCATAGCAGGGTCTTCAATATTTCCGATAAGGTTAACCGCATCAGAAGTAAGATATTCCTGGGTTCTGCCGGGGAAACCATAAACCATGGTAAAATCATCTTTTTTAATACCCCTGATAGAAATAGTCAATGACTTTTTTGGCACATAAGGAACATTTTTTTCCGAGTAATCAGCCGGCAGATTATTTGTATCCGCATAAATTCTGAATACTGAAAAATCTCCTGTATGTCTTGGCCATGACCAATTATCAGTATCACCTCCAAACCTTCCTATAGCTTCCGGCGGAGCCCCTACAAGCCTGATATCCGTAAAAACTTCGCTGATAAAAAGATAATATTCATTACCGTAATAAAAAGGCTTTACTTTAGCTTTATAGGGCGTACCTTTTACCGCTGCTTTTTCTATTTTTTCAATATTCTTTTTTATAACATCATTACGTTGCGCTTCTGACATGCCATGACCAACGCCGTCCAGAATAGTTTTTGTTACATCTTCCATCCTTATAAGAAAGGTAACTGAAAGTCCGGGGTTTGAAAGTTCGCTTTTTAAATCATTCGCCCAATAGCCGTTTACAAGATAATTATTTTCAATGCTGCTGTGCGACTGTATTGAACTATATCCGCAATGATGGTTAGTAAGTATCAGTCCCTGGTTGGAAACAACTTCGGCGGTGCATCCCCCGCCAAAAAGGCAAACAGCATTTTTAAGGCTTGATTTGTTGACACTGTAAATATCTTCAGCTGTAAGCTTCAGCCCCATGCTCTGCATATCGCCCTGGTTAAGTTGTTCGAGCAATAGCGGTATCCACATCCCTTCATCTGCTTTTGCAGTTATGAATAATGATAAAGTTAAAAAGAGAGAAATAATTATTTTGATTTTGTACATTTATTTTCACGGTTCATTAAAATTAATTTCAATTCCTTCTTGCTTTACAATTTGTAAAAGTGGCGACACATCGTCGTGCAAATATTGTTGCAAACCAACGGTATAAGGTTCAATACGGGTATCAATTTTTCGTGTAAATGACCATGCTTTAATATTGGCATCTGCATCAACAACATCAAACATTTTTGAAACCAGCATGATGTCTATATCGCTCTCGGGAGTTGCATCTCCACGGGAATAGCTGCCATATAAAAAAGCCTTTTCAACAATAATACCTGAAATATTTAAGAGCAAACAATATTGCTTCAATAATTTTATAACTTCGCTTTGAGCCATTGAAATAATTCTTTAGTTTGTTGTAAAATATCTTTTGATTTTGTTTTTGTCTGGATTTTAGGGTAAAATTAAGGATAGCGACCTTCCAATTGGTAATACATTAATGTATCACAAAACATTAATTGAGATTCTGATAGTATCAAATCTGTTTTTTCAATCAAATATGACAGGTTATGAACTTTGGGCGGTACTATCTTTGTGCATCGAACTACATGTGCTTTAATTGCCTTTTCAATACATAAATGACAAAAAAACAAACCATGCAAAATTTTATCTTTTGATATTAAAATATCTGAAGTTTCAATATCATCTTCTGCTGACTTTATCCAATATTCAATTTGTTTTATTATGTCCATATTATTGTTGTAATATTTTTACTGCAAAGATAAGCAAAGAGTTTGTAACTAAATAACCGATGAAAAATTAATAGACCACTTATTAAACAGAAAATTATTATGAACCCAGATAAAATAAAATCATATTTATTCATAGGCGAGTTGCGTTATCTACTGTTTATTCCATTGCTTAAGTAGCTACTAAATTATTTTACTGCAATTACAGAAATCTCAATATCCACATTTTTAGGTAAACGTACTGCCTGAATACATTCCCTGGCAGGAGGATCTTCATTAAAGTAAGAAGCATAAACCTCGTTTACTTTTTGAAAATTATTCATATCCGACAGAAAAATTGATGCCTTCACCACATTGGAAAAATTCATTCCGGCTTCTTTTAGTATTGCCAGAATATTTGTCATCACCTGTTTGGTCTGCTTCTGAATATCGCCTTTTAAAATTTCGCCTGTATATGGATTTACAGGTATCTGACCCGAAACGAATAACATTCCGTTTACCATTATCCCCTGGCTATAAGGACCTATTGGTTTAGGCGCACCTGAAATACTAATAGCTTTTTTCTTTACGAAAGATGCTTTTGATTGTGTCAGAGTACTGTCTATTTTTCCTTTTTCATAATTAGACAAAATACTCCGTGCAGAATTGGTAAGTTCGCTTATCATTTCTTTTTTGCGATCCATAATATTATTATCAAGCGCAGGAAGTATGATAGTAAAAACGGATAGGATGAAAAGTGCGATAACCAATATTACAGGAAGAATTATCCTGATAAAAAAACTTTTCCAGTTTCTTTTTAGAAAAAAATTGTTCATATATTAATATTTAGTTAGTAATAAGTATGAAATAAATTTTTTTTTTAGTTAATAGTTTATGCCTGCCTTGCCGTCAGGGTTTTTTAGTTATAGTTTTATTGGTTGTTGGTTTTAGTTCTTAAATTTGTAATTACTCTAAATGAACTATTGCGACTATAAATATCCACTGCGGCGAACTATAAATAACCAAAACTAACGATAACAAAAAACTGAAAAACCAAAACTAAAAAACTAATAACCAATAACTAAAAATAAGGATATTAATTCACACACATTCCTTACTGATGTTACACAAAAATAATATTTATATGTAAACTGTCTATTTTTAATTAGGAATCTCTTTATTTTACAGCAATTACAGAAATCTCAATATCCACATTTTTAGGCAAACGCGCAGCCTGAATACATTCCCTGGCAGGAGGATCTTCATTAAAGTAGGAAGCGTAAGCATCATTTGCTTTTTCAAAATTGTTTATGTCCGAAAGAAAAATAGATGTCTTTACTACATTGGAAAAATTCATCCCTGCTTCTTTTAGTATTGCCAGAACATTTGTCATCACCTGTTTTGTCTGCGTCTGGATATCGCCTTTTAAAATTTCGCCTGTATAAGGATCCAAAGGTATCTGCCCTGAAACGAATAACATTCCGTTTACCATTATCCCCTGGCTATAAGGACCTATTGGTTTGGGTGCATCTGAAATATTTATAGCTTTTTTCATAAAAAATAACATTGCTGTCCACTTAAAACAAGTTGATTGACAGCTGGTTATTATATAGTTCTTTGACATCTTTGTAATCTATTTTTATAAACAGCTCTTTTACAGGAGTTTTGTCAAGCAGAGATATTCCTAAAACCTGTAATATTTCG
>CAINEZ010000574.1 GCA_903847905.1 uncultured Bacteroidota bacterium | reverse complement strand
TTTGGTCACTACCGCATTTGGGACAGTTCATAATTTTTTTCTGCAAATATACAAAATATATATTTAGTTAGCAATGCCTTATTTTTAATGTTTTTAAATGAATAAAAGTAAAATGGGTTTAAAATAAATTTTAAACTATCCTTTTTGATAATAGTATCAGTTTGCGATTGACAAGCAATTGAAAACATAGTTATAAAAAATATCATTACAATTATTTTCATATACTTTTTACTTATCGCTAATGTTATAGACCTTGTTGTGTAAAAATTTCAGTTGGCTGCAATCCTTGTAATTATTATCCTATTATTTTCTTCAAATTTATAATTAATCCTCCGCATATAATTAATAAAGATCCTATTAGAAGCAGGAACGATCCTTTTCTCCATGTTGAAAACAGCATTTTTGTATTTTCAGTTCTTGCCATTTTTATATCTTCTTTGATTGCCATTTTATCTCTTATTATTTCATAATTATTAAAAAGTTGAGGATCATCAAAAAGTTTTATTGTATTTCTGCAAATTATCAAGCCCCCTTTGGCAAATATCGATATCCCTAATAATATGATAGGTATTCCGAATACGTTATACAGGAACTCGTCATATTCTTTATTCCTATATAATGGCAATAATGTTTCATTTACCACCGACCACAGTATTATCAGGAGTAAAATGCTGAAAAACAAAAAAACAAAATATTTATTAATAAATTTATTCTCTTTATCAGTACTCATAAAAATATCACTATAATTTTTCTTATATGCTTTTTTATTTATTGCTAAAGTTCTATTCCTTTCTTTATACTATATTCCTTCAATGCAAAAATAATAATTTATGTGGCATGAAAGCAGTAGCCTGTTAGCGTTTCGTTGTGTATCTATTTACCAGTTTAATAAGTAATGTGTTGCATCAAGTTTTAATGTAAATCCACCCATGTTGACGAATTAACATAAGTTTTAAACCAGAGGTCTCTATAGGTATATACAGAACCACTAACCCAAATATGTCCGCCAGCATAATCGTCAGTCCCATTACTCGACATCCAGTCGAATCCCATTGAATCTTCATTTGTAGTGCTGAAAAGCATCGTATATTGTTGACCTGCTATTATATTAACTGTTGCAGGTATGGTAATATTAATAATTCCTGTAGCAGAAATATTAATAATTTGATCCGAAAGTACCGTTCCTCCGATACCATTCCCATCTATTACTTGAAAAGTGTAATTACCTGCCTCATACACATCTAAAATATCTACATCTATTTGAGTTAAAACACCTGTAATTCCGGCAGTATATGATTGTCCTAAAGACATGTGCGCACCATTACATTCCATTCCTGACCCTGAAGACAAATTACTAACATCAAGAGTATAATAGGAAGACCTATACCCTTGAAACTTAGATGTTGTTGTATTATAAATTATCATCCCTGCAACAGGGTTTAGTGCGTCTCGTTGTGAAGTAGTGATCCTTGATAACAGTAATGCACCATTAGTAGAATTTATTTCAAGTGCAGCACTGGGTGTTTGAACGGAAGAACCAATTGTAAGTTGACTGACATTATTTAAACTATTAGATCCCGCATCATTTCCTTCTAATAGAACATTTTGAATATTTTGTGTTTCGTTATCTAATTTATTGTTCCAATTGGTAGTGTCTGTTGCGGTAATACCTGCTGCTACCGATGTTCCAAAAACAGGGTCTGTTTCGGTTATTCCTCCGGTTATGCTTTCAGCTGTCTTAGCGTGTAAAGCATAAGGCACGCTTAATAATTGGCTGGTTCCCGTAATAGTGTATGTTGTGCTGCCTGTTGGATCGGTTTCAGTTTTAATGAAATAAGGACCCTCTGACCAGTTAATGCCGGCGAATGTTCCTGTAATTACCAACCCACTTCCAATTTCAATGGTTACTAATCCGTTGGTATTTGTTTGTGGGTCGGGGTTGTAAGTTTCCTGATATTTAACAGTACCTGTCGCTGAACCTTGCAGGATGCTTACACGCATCCCTACCGCATGATTTGTAACAAGGTTATTACTTGCATCACGGATTACTGCCTGATAGCTCATTTTTTGCGGACTTTGTGCCCAAATTGATGAGCAAATGAGCAGATTTGTTAATGTGATAATTAACGCTGCTCTTAATTTGTATATTTTCTTTTTCATGATTTTTTAAATTTCCATTATTAATTATTTTTTAAGGTTTTTGTATGACTGCTTCGCTTAGTTGTTAAAATTCCCGAATTGCTCGAACATGGTAGGTTTGGTACTTACCTTCGTTAGCCTGATTGCCTATATCGAAGTACTGGTCATACACACTGGTAGTAATGCACTCGGTGGAACTCCAATAAGCGCTATTAGCAAAACCGCCAACCACGCCTTTTTGCAGGTATAATAAGTTTAACTCATATTTTGAAGGCAAATACCAGTCACCATAAACAACCCCGCCAACTGTATCTGAATATTCGTTGCAGACAGTGGCTGCAAAAGCATTCCCATCAACAGATCCTTGATTGGCAATAACAATAGCTGTGTTTGACTTCCCTGCACCAATGCCATCTGCTTTTGCCCGTGTATCTGTATAGCTACCGCCAAACCATCTCATGCCTGTGCTTTGGTCGGTAGTGGCTGCTATTAAGCCATGCCGCCCGTTATCATATACATAAAATACAATACCGCCACCGTATGAATCGCCTATTTTATGAACGCTGTCATTAATAATGTAAGGGCTGGCAACAGTGCCTGCACCTGTTACTATTACATTAGTTCCTGCTTTTATTTCGGTTTCAGAACCGTCAGTAGTAGGTTTGTTGGTTAGATCAGTATAGCTGCCACTTGTTGCAACGCTTGCCAATGTTGGTTTATTTAATACTTGGCTTACGCCCGAGCTGCTATTCCAATCGCTATTTACCTGTGCTGCCGGAATTGTTGGCTTGTTGCTTAAATCGGTATAGCTGCCAGTTGTTGCAATGGTAGCAAGTGTTGGAGCGCCGGTTAAACTACTGTATTGTCCGTCAAATAGGTTGGGTTTATTAATTAATTTATCGTAGTTTGCACTGTCGGCAGCTTGCGCATGTAAAGCATAAGGCACGCTTAATAATTGGCTGGTTCCCGTAATAGTGTATGTTGTGCTGCCTGTTGGATCGGTTTCAGTTTTAATGAAATAAGGACCCGCTGACCAGTTAATGCCTGCGAATGTCCCTATAATAGGTATTCCGCTACCAATTTCAATACTTACAAGTCCGTTGGCGTTTGTTTGTGGATCAGGGTTGTAAATTTCCTGATACACAACA
>CAINEZ010000573.1 GCA_903847905.1 uncultured Bacteroidota bacterium | reverse complement strand
TTGTATTGTTACTTAATTCCTTTATTTCTACTATGTCCTCTTTTTGTATGGCTTTTTTGGCTTGTTCCAGAATTATTAGAATATTGTCGACCCCTTCCATAACTAACATAGGGCTAGCGAATATTTAAAAGTTTGGAATTATTGGATAGATTATGGAATTGAACTTATTAATTGGTATTTTTGGCATGCTCTCGCTTTTAGCTGGGCTTTTTTTATTACTGTTTAATAAAATAAAGGAAAGTTCTAAATTATATCTTATATTAAATATACTTGGCGGGGCTCTTTTATTTTATTATTCTTACAGTTTGGGAAGTGTTCCATTTATGATTCTTCAAGCAGTTTGGACTATTATCTCCTCATATAAACTAATTTTTGCTAAAAGATGATAAAGGTTATACAGGTTTAATGTATGCCTCCCTTGCAGGCAATAAGGAAACAGTTAAATATTTATTATCAAAATCAGCAAACATTAATATTCCTGATAAAGAAGGAAACGACGCATTTATACTCGTTATAAAACTATCAGAATACGATAGGAATAACAATCATCTGGAAATTATTAAACAATTATTAAACAATAAAACAGATATAAATTATTGCAATAACAATGGTATAACGCCTTTTACCGGTGCTGTAATAAAAAACTGGAGTACAGAAGTTTTAGATTTATTATTAGCAAAAGGCGCAAAAGTTAATATTAAAGATAAGAATGGCTTGACTGCAATGGATTATTGCCCCAATGGAAAAATAAAAGCATATCTTAAAGCAAAGGGTGCATTAAAAGGGAAAAAAATAAAAAACAGTGAGTATGCATCTTCAATTACAGCAGTTGAAACAGTTAATACAAATAATACTCCCACTGTTTCAAATTCTACCGTACCCGATAATTCAAAAACAAATAATGCAACCAATACAGTCCAAAACACTGTAAACACAAATTCTACAAGCACAATTAATATTTCAAATACGAAAACAACTGCAAATACAACTCCAATAACCACCAATGTAAACACAACAAATAACAATACTTCTTTCGGCAATAATGTAACGATAACAACTTCCGGTAAGAAATTTTTTATTATAGCAGGGTCTTATGATACAGAACAAGAAGCAAAAGCAGGAGTTGCTTTATTACAAAAAAATAGTTTTACTGATGCTGAAATTGTTGGGGTAAGTGATAAAGGAAAGTGGCGTGTTTGTTATAAAGGTTATAAAACCAAGGAAGAAGCAATGAAAGACCTTCCTGATATTAAAAATTTCACAAATCCTTCCGCTTGGATATATGAGAAAAAATGATAAAATTTTCAGGTGGCGCGTTATGAAAATAAAAATTTTATTATTTATACTTTCCATTGTTATAAGTAATGATATGTACTCACAAATGAGCGATGTTGCTTTTTCTGGTGGTATTGGTATTTGTGGTAATGTAGCTAAACATCATAAAATTGGTATAATTGGAGATTTATGTATTCCAATGAAATCCTCTGAAATTAGGCTGGAAGCGGATCGTTTTAATTTTCCTTTCCGAGCTACTTTAAAGAGCCTGAGCATAACAACTCTTGAAATTGATTATATTTATCGTGGTACTATTGAATTCAGGAAAATATGTAATGGAAGGGATATTATTTTTACTTCTGTAGGAGCTGGATTGAATTATAATTATATAAACGGCGGCTGCGAGACAAGACATACAACAATAGCACATCTCTCACCAAATCCAATACAAAATGACAGTTCATATTCTGCACCTATTGATCATAAAACAGCATTTGGTTTTGCTTTGTACATGGGTGCAGGAATTTATATTTTTCCTAAATTGTCAGTTTATTGGGAATATACAGCAAAAGCGGTATTTTATAATACAAATAAAGCCAACACGAGTGAAGAAGCATTTGAATGGGAAGGTTGGAGATTCGGCATAAGATACCAACCTTTCAAAAAGAATTTAAATAAAAATAATGATAATAATACACATTTAAAAAGCCTTTAAATAAAAAAAACCAAATAAAAAAAATTGTGAAAAAACAAATTTTTCTTTTAGCAGGGCTTGCTTTTTTTACATTTAAAAGCCAAGCACAGACAGTAACTGATTATGATGGAAATGTATATAATACGGTAATTATTGGTACACAAGTATGGATGACAGAAAATCTAAAAGTAACCCATTTCTGCAATGGAGAATCAATTCCCAATGTTACCGATTCCACACAATGGAGTTCTTTATCCGCCCCAGCATATTGCAATTATCGAAATAATGCAAATAATGTAGCTACATACGGCAGATTATATAATTGGTATGCTGTATCTGATAAACGCAATTTGTGCCCTGCCGGTTGGCATATCCCAACGAATGCTGAATTGACAACACTTATTGAATATTTGGGTGGAGAAAGCGTAGCGGGTGGAAAGCTAAAAAGCATATCGGGTTGGAAAAACCCCAATAGTATCGTTTCAAATTCAAGCAATTTTTCTGGTCTTCCCAGTGGTGCACGTGCTGTCAATGGCACGTATTATGGTTTAGGTGTCAATGGCCTTTGGTGGTCATCTACTGAAATGAATTCTACGCAGGCATGGGACATGAATTTAATTTACGTTGATTCACATGCCAGTATATATAGCATTAATAAGAAGATTGGTTATTCTATCAGATGTATTAAAGATACTATTATTGGAGGTGGGGAGATAAAAAGTAATTTTGATAATGAAAAAAGTTATAAAAACCAAGCTACTGTGACACAAACTATAAATGTTAAAGATCATTCATTATATGATACAATTATTAATTTAAAATCGAAAATAAAAGAATTAAACGAAGAGAATAAAAAAACTGAAATTTTAAATGAAAATTTAAAAGATGCCGGATTTTATTTTCAGAAAGCAAGAAGACAAAGACATGCAAGTAATATATTATTTTTCTCTGGTGTTTTATCTGGAACAGCAGTAATGATATTAACCCAAGCACCTATAATTGGTTTAGGTATATATGCAGTTACAGGTATTATTTCAATAAGTATTCATGGAAGTTCAATGTCTAAATTAAATAAAGTGCGTAGAATTCTTTGGATGCATTAAAAATACCTCGTAAATAATTTTAAACAAAGTTTATTTATAAAGTTAAAAAGGTTTACAAGTTTCCAGAAAAATTAGTTAATTCCAAAATTTGTATATTTGCACTACTTTTATTTTAATCACTTATTTAAAAACATAAAACTATGGCATCAACATCCGAAACAGGACACGCTAAAAATGTTGCAAACTTTGAAGATTTAATTTCATTTTGCACAGGATACGGCACAAGTTATAATCCGAGTAATGCAGCAATCAAACTTACTGCTTTAAACACACTTTTCACCAGTGCAAAAAGTTCTCTGGCAACAATAAATACAATGTTGCCACCTTGGAAAACTGCTATAAATGCAAGAGAAATCGCATTTGCTCCTTTAAGTAAATTAACTACAAGGGTAGTAAATGCGCTTGATGCAAGTACCGTTACCCGCCAAACTGTAGCCGATGCAAAAACTTTTGCTCGTAAAATTCAGGGTAAAAGAGCCAGTGTTAAAGTACCTACAATAGTTGACAATCCTGCAACCCCTGTGGACGAAAGTCAAAAAAGTATTTCCGCTTCTCAAATGAGTTTTGACAGTCGTATTGAAAGCCTTGATAAACTTATACAACTTTTATCATCACAAACAGCATACACACCAAACGAAGCCGATTTAAAAGTAACAGCACTTACAACATTAATAGCTGATATGCGTACGAAGAACACAGCCGCAATAAACGCATATACTCCATTAAGCAACACTCGAATATCAAGAAATAACCTACTTTATACGACAGGTACAGGTTTAGTTGACATTGCAGGTGAAGTAAAGAAATATGTAAAAAGCGTATATGGAGCAACAAGTCCACAATTTAAACAAATAAGCGGACTGAAATTTACTAAAGTTAAGTCCTAACAGATAGGAAACAGACAACTTTTAAAAGGTTTTTCCCTACATTGCTTTGGAGAAACCTTTTTGTATTTAGGATAAATCCAACTTGACTTTAGAGAAACTCAACTGACAAAAGTTTTTTAGCAACTGCCAAATGGAAACTTCTAACTTGACTTAGGAAAAATGTAACTGCAAAGTGGAAACAAGCAACTGTAAAAAGGAAACTTTTAACTGCAATTAGGTTTCATGTTACTTTTGGTATTTCATAGACAGGTTTAGTACATGTAAGCCCAACCGCACAATGTAAAGCACATTTGCAACTTTAATTTTAAAGGTAAAAAGTGTTTGGTTGCAAATAAGCTTTCCATTTTCCGCCCACTACCGGCAGTAACCTATTCTCGGCAGACAAAATTCCCTTCCCTTCTGTAAAAATTTAAACGCTATCACACAGTCCACCCCAGACAAAAACTCTCTGACAAATGACAACTAAGAAAAACCATGACAGTGGCTCTATGACAGGGGAAAAGACAAGTCCGCCAGCACCTAACAGGCGTTTGCTTTCAGTGGCGTGAATTTGCTATTTGACACTTTAGTTGTATCTTTGAGCTATTAATTTCGGGTGACACGATAGTGCTTTTAAAACGCCACCGATAAGCAACCGCCGATCCGTTATAGCCAATGCTTAAAAAAATAAAAATGACTGATTGTTCAATAAAACATGACACTGACTTGCACCGTGACACGACTGTGCAGACGATTGACTTGACTGCATTTCATAGACACGACATTTGCAAACAGATACTGACAGACAAGAAAGAAAATATAAATTGCCCACGCTTCGCATTTTTAAAAATTTCTTGCAAACGCACATTGCACACATTTGCTTTTGCCCCACCGCACAAAGCCAACCCTTCGCAAAAGCAAAAGAGAGCAATCTTGCCGACACACTCATAGTAATAATATAAATAATAAAAAATGAAAACATTATTTAATCAGGATAATTTACTTAATTTAACAAATAGTTGGAGAAGGTTAACAAATTTGATTATAGACATAGGACTTATAAGATTGTTCTGCGCTATATTGATATATCAGAATTTTAGATTATTTGACAATGCTGCAATTTATTTTTTCGTCTATTTCTTTGTAATATTGTGTTTATATTATTTTATTATGGAACTTACATTAGGTAAAACTATTGGTAAGTTTTTTACAGGAACAAAAGTTGTAAATTTAAATGGTGGCAAACCTAATTCCTCCGAAATAGCGATTAGAACATTATGTAGATTTATACCATTTGAATTATTTACTTTTTTAAATTCTAAAGCAGTAGGATTACATGATAGTCTTTCAAAAACAAGAGTTGTATTTGATATTTGACTTAAGAATTATTTTAAAACTCTAAATTAAAAAAAAATGAAAATAAAATTTATCTTTATTCTTATTTTTATTATAATTAGAAATTCCTATAGCCAAACCGATACAGAGTTCTTTAATAGAGCTCACACAAAAGATAGTCTTAAAGATTATATCGGGGCAATTTCTGATTATACTAAAGCTATTGAACTTAATCCTAACAACGCTTTAGCTTATTTCGATCGAGGATTTATTTATGATAATCAAGGGTTGTTTGAGAAAGCAATTAGCGATTATAAAAAAACAATTGAATTAAAACCGGATTTTGTAAAAGCCTATATCTATAGCGGTCTTTTATATTATAATAAAGGACTGTATAATGAAGCAATTAATAATTATAATAAAGTATTTGAATTAAAGACTAATATAGACACTTATGCTTTTCTTGCATATTTAGGGCGTGGCTGTGTTTTTGATGATCAGGGATTATATGATAAAGCAATTGCTGATTATACTAAAGCAATTGAATTAAAACCAGATTATGCCAAAGCTTATTATAGCCGCGGACTTGTATACTATAATAAAGGATTATATGATAAAGCAATTAATGATTATACAAAAAATATTGAATTAAAATCTGATCATATTGCTGCTTATATTAATCGTGGCGTTGCATATTTTCATCAAGGTTTATATGATAAGGCAATTAATGATTATAATAAAGCTATAGAATTAAAACCTGATAGTGCTGATGATGCAGATGCTTATACCAACCGTGGAAATGCTTACTATAATCAAGGATTATCTGTTAAAGCAATTAGTGATTATACAAAATCTATTGAATTAAATCCAAAGGATGCTGAAGTTTATTATAATCGCGGGATTATATTATATAATCAAGGATTATATGATAAAGCAATTAATGATTACACAAAAGCTATTGAATTAAATCCAAATTATGCAAATGCATACTACAATCGAGGATTTACTTTTTACAAACAGGGGTTATTTGATAAAGCCTGTAAAGATTTAAAAAAGTCTAAAGAGTTAGGGCTTGTTAATGCAGATGATTATATAAAACAACATTGTCAATAATGTATTAAATAATGCATTTTAAAAATCCAGATAAAATTAGAGATTACATTACTCGCATTCCTTCACATCTTCATCGGCTTGATTATGATGCTATAAAAATTGATTGTAATAGTTATTTTACATCACTGCCTATTTCAATAGTTGATTTCACAAACGATAAATTCTTTTTTTATCAATTAGATAGGGGTGGTATAAATGTTATATATAGGGCACGAATAATAACAAATGAAAATAATAAGCCACACGATACAGTTTCGGAAATATCTTATATCCCAACAGATAAAATAGATAAGACGAAAAAATTTGGTCGAGTAAATAAACCGTATGAATCTATGTTTTATGGTTCATTAAATATTCCCACAGCTTGTTGCGAAGCAACTACAAAAGGGAATGTTTTTGAAAAAACAAATTCAGTCTTTCTTACGGTAGGTATTTGGAAATTTGAAACTCCTTTAAAATTGGTACAAATGCCTCATTCGGAAAAATATTTTAAACAATTTTATGATGAGGTCAATATTAAATCGGAGAAGATACAACTTGAAGACATCAAGGATAACAACAAAGAAATTCGTGGTCAATTTGAGCAGGATATTGATTATGAGGTTTTGCAATTTTTTGCTGATGAGTTTGCAAAATATAATACCAATAATGATTATGAATATATGTTAAGCAATTACTATGCAGACAGAGTTTTTAATAGAATACCAGCTTTTCTAATTGATGAAGATATTGATGGCATTATTTATCCAAGTATTGCTCTTTCATATCAGGAAAAAAATATTGTTCTAAAACCTGAAGTTGTTGATAAAAAGCTTAAATTTATAAGTGCAATGCAGATTTGGTTTGTTAGGAATCCAAATAGTGGTGGAGGGGCTCAATTTATACCAATAAAGCAAAATGTGAAAGCAGATGCGGACGGTAATTTGTTATGGAATCATAAAAATTAACATAGAAACCATCCATGCAATTTTAAGCACATTTGCAGCTTTTATTTAAAGGAAGAAAGTGTTTGGCTGCAAAAGAGCTTAAAATGCCAACAGTAGAAAAAGAAATTTTTAAAATGCCCGACGCACGAAAGATTAAAAAGTAAATGGACAAGATAGTGGTAACAGACACGAAAGACAAGAAAGCACATGGCTATAACTTTGCATTGCTTCAATGGCGGGTGGTTGATGGGATAGAGCGGTGTTCTTTAAAATTATTATTTCGGCGGACACGTCAGACGTCGTCTGACAAGTCCGCCACTGCAAGCAATGCTGGTCGTTAACTGAAAAGTAAAAAAAGTTGATGGAAATGAACAATAAAAAAAATTAGAAAAATATTTT
>CAINEZ010000572.1 GCA_903847905.1 uncultured Bacteroidota bacterium | reverse complement strand
CGGTAGGCAGGGACGCAAAGCCTTGATATTGTTGAAAATTTAAAATAATCATCATTTTACGAAACACTTGATATTTCAGGGTTTTAAAATTATTACCGAACTGTTGTTATATAATATTGTCTTTATGACTAAGTGAGTATATAAAATAAATAAATCTGCCAATGTATCTGCCCCACAAAATCACTAATATTTTACGTTCTTCGTTTTCCCGACCATCTGTTTTTAATTGCTTAGAAGTTTCTGAATCCTCATGGATACGATGTTTCATTAATTTCTGATTAATAAAAATAAATTCTCCTTTTTTATTTGCCATTTCATACCATGCAAACCAATCAAGGTTATAAGAAAATTTATCGGAAAAAGAAAAATCAGAAAGATTTTTTTTGTTATATGTAACCGAAGGACAACAAATAGGATTTCCAAAAACAAGTAAGAGCTTCTTGAAAAGACTGACATTAATAACCGGTCTGATTATTAATGGGAAAAAAAACAGTCTTTTTACAAATAAATTCAATGAATTTCTGCGTAGTTTATTATCTAATAATTCGGAATAATCTGTAAAGACAATAAGAGAATTTTTAAAGTATTTTAGTTTACGCAATGATTTTTCTGTAAATTCAGGATTATATATATCATCCTGATGTGCAATAGTAACGTAGTCTGTATTAACTTGTGCAAGAGCAAAATTCCAATCATCGGCAATTCCTTTATTCGCTGTATTGTTAATCACAACTTCAATAGAATATTTTTCAGCAATTTGTTTAATATACTCTGAAGGTGTTGAAGTGGCAATAATTATTGGGCTTTTTACCGATTGATTCTTTAAGGAAAGAATGCAAGGTTCAAGATATGGAGAGTCTTGATAGGCGGGTATAACAAATGTATGGTCGTTCATCAAATATAAGGGATCTGTTTAAAGTTATTACATGGCGATTTTATAGTGAATCTTTGTATATCTGCCTGTTTGCAGAAAAGGCAGGCAAAGAAAAAGTTGTTTGGATTCAGTAATTTTTAATAATAAATCAGATACGATTTTCATTTTTGCAGATCAAATATATTTTAATAATATGGAAAATTTATTTTAATCTTTCTTTTCGCATCATAGAAATTTGTTCCGCAATAAGTCCTAAGAAGAAGAAAATTAATCCTGAGATAACTGTAATTATTGCAGCTCCACTTATTCCGCGTCGCATAATTAAAAATGGTAATCCCCAGCCTATTCCGAACAAAATATTGATCATCGCTATAGGAAGGAAAAATCTTAAAGGATTAAAAAGCAAAAGAATATGAATAATTGCAAGGATAGTATTGATGGCAGTATTTAACGAGATTGTACTTTTACCATGTTTTCTTTCTTTAATAACAATTGGCTCTTCAAGAACAAGGTGTTTCTGATTAATAAAAACCAGGGCGATAAAATCGCTGAACGCCATTGCATCGGGGCACAGATTTGCATATTTTATAGCGAGAGATGTATCATATAATTTCATACCTGAATTCAGGTCGTATATTGGCACAGTCATAACCAATTTTGCAAAACTTCTTATTATGGATTTCCCGATATGTCTATAATAGCTTTTAATGTTTTTCCCTTTTCTGCTACCAATAACCATATCAGCATCAAATTCTTGAAGTTTTGAATAAAGTTTTAATATATCATCTAGTGAGTGTTGACCGTCAGCATCAATAGTAACAAGATATGGGGTTTTTGTTATTGCAATTCCACTTTTAATAGCAGCTCCATACCCTTTATTTAATTTATGGTTAATAATTGTAACACAAGAATGGTTGGAAGCTATTGATTCGACAACTTTTCGAGTATCATCTTTCGATCCGTCATTTACTAATATCACGAAAAAATTATTCTGTTCGGCAAAATTTATAACTTCCTGAAAGTTGCACCTTAATGATTCTGCTTCATTATATGCGGGTATAATAATAGTGATTTGTTTTTCCATGAAATATTATTTAAAAAACCTGCATAAAATTTTAAATTTATTTTACAATAAAGTGATTTCTCTAAATCTACTTGAATTTTAAAAATAGACCTTTTGCGTATGTCAGGCAAAGATATTAAAAATGTTTAGTTATATTAAATACCCAATAAATTTACACATTTTAATAATATCCTCAAAACAATACTTCGGTTATTAGCAGTATGTTGTTATTATTTTTTAAAAAAATATTGAATAAAAAAGAAGCATATAAATTTAATTTACACCTAAACCTAAAGATATGCTTCGGATAAATCTAAGTAATGCTAAAACTTTGCGGCTAAATTATGAAAGATATTTATAGATTTTTTTATAATTAAACTTTTTTATTT
>CAINEZ010000571.1 GCA_903847905.1 uncultured Bacteroidota bacterium | reverse complement strand
TTAAACCAGAAATATTTTTACAAAAACCTGATGAATTTAAAAATAAAGTTTTATCTTTGAAAATAATTAACACAAGTTATCATAAACAACCTTGTGAAACTTGACAGCTACTTATTTATTTAGTTTGTAAATATTGGAATGTTAAATGTTTTATTTTCAAACAATTACATTGTTTAAAAATTATTTTGCAAATTATCTTTTTTATCTGACATTAATGTAATACCTTTGCAAAGCTATTTATCAATTTTTATTTTATTGATATTGAGTTAATTAAGCTAAGAAGGAGGGGATTATGCGACAACTAAAGATTACAAAATCGATAACAAACAGAGAAACCGCCTCTTTAGATAAATATCTCTCTGAAATTGGTAAGGAAGAGCTGATAACAGCCGAACAAGAAGTTCTGCTTGCGCAAAAAATAAAAGTTGGTGATCAGCAAGCCTTGGAAAAATTGGCAAAAGCTAATTTGCGTTTTGTAGTTTCCGTAGCCAAGCAATATCAGAACCAGGGTTTGAGTTTACCCGATCTTATTAATGAAGGTAATCTTGGGTTGATCAAAGCCGCTCAACGATTTGATGAAACAAGAGGATTTAAATTTATTTCTTACGCTGTTTGGTGGATCAGGCAATCAATATTGCAGGCGCTTGCCGAACAATCCAGGATCATCAGGCTTCCCCTTAACCAGGTGGGTTCGTTAAATAAAATTTCAAAAGAAATTTCGCGGCTGGAGCAAATGTTCCAACGCTTACCTTCTTCTGACGAAATAGCCGATGCGCTTGATCTTCCTGAAGAAAAAGTAGCCGATGCCTTAAAAATTTCCACACGCCATTTTTCAGTAGATGCTCCATTAGTGCAGGGAGAAGATTCCAGCTTCTTAGATGTATATGTTAATATTGAATCACCAAATACTGACAGCGGGCTTATATATGAATCTCTTTCAAAAGAAATTCAACGTTCTTTGTCAACGCTTACTGAACGTGAAAGAGACATCATTAACCTTTATTTTGGAATAGGACTCAGTCATGGTCTTACACTTGATGAGATAGGCGCAAAGTTCGACCTTACAAGGGAAAGAGTGCGGCAAATTAAAGAGAAAGCTATAAGAAGGCTTAAACGTACTGCCAGAAGCAAACTTTTAAAATCATACCTCGGATAATAATTACGGAAATTAGTAAGTGCCTTGAATTTGGGGTACTTATTACAAATCTTCTCCGAAATATTTCTCAAATTCTTCCAGATCAAGAAAAGGAAATTGTTTCTTTAATTCCTTTGTCTGCTTCAGATAATTTTCTTTAAACTTTTTGTGATTTACTGAAGAGTTGTTGAATGGTCTATGCTTAAAGGCTTGTATCAGCCCAATAACTTCATTCATAATTTTCAAAGAATCAGTTTTTATAAATGACTGAATAAATTTTTCGCGGATATAGTCAATGGCTGTTGCATTAGGATGTATCATATCTTCAGCGTAAAACCTGTAATCTCTCAGGTCATCCATCATCAGTTCATAAGCAGGAAAATAAAAACAATTATCTATTTTTTTAATAATATCGTTAATGGCAACAAAAAGAATTGATTTACTTAACTGGTTCTCAACTGCACCGTCTTTCCAATGCCTGACAGGACTTACGGTAAAAATAATTTTTATTTTAGGATTTGTTTTTTTCAGCGCCTTTAATGTTTTTTCGCAGTCAAAAATTATTTCCTGTGGCGTAAGCAAATATTTTAAAAAAGTTTCTGCCGGAAATTTATGGCAATTTGAAACAATAATGTTTTTTTCATTATGCCTGTAAACACTGGCTGATCCAAAAGTGATAAAAAGGAAATCGGCTTGCCTTATGTAATCAGATGCGCTTAATAATTCTTCGTTGATATTCTTTAAGCAATTATTTTTGTCAGGGTCGGAAAACCTCCCGTGATGATGAAAACTTAGCCATTCATCATTAAAAAAATCAAGGTCTTTTTCAAAAAACTCTTTCTTTTCTATAAGAAAACGGATACATTCATTTATAGAAGCCGGGTTATAAATTATACCTGTAGGGTTAAGAATAGTCTGAAATTTCAGGGTTTTCAGGTAATTCCCGATATTTTCCGTAAAGCATGAGCCAATAAAAAGGGTTTTTGAATAATAATCAATTTTTTGATTGGACCCGGAAATATCAAATGTAGTTCTGAAATTTTGCATAGCATAAATGATTTAGCGGCAAGTTACAAAAATCCTTAAACGTAAAAATTACACTGTAATAAATATCTTTATTTTTTTGAAATAATTTGCTGAATTTTTGCTTTTCACAAATTAGTAGCTATATTTGTCATTCTAATTGCATAATCGTTCTTTACTATATGTAACAAAAAGTTGCGTTACTTAATGGTTCTCTCGCTTGAAAATCGCTAATTTTCTACGAGAAGAGGGAAACAGTTTGAGTGAACGCACCCGCATGGGTGTGTTCCTTTGCTGTTTTCAGTTCTTCTCTGGTGTTTAGCGATACCTCAAGCGAACTGTTAACTTTTGCAGAGGTTCACGCCCTTTTTTATTATGTTGAAAAATATTTTAGGTGAGAAATAAACAAATTAAAACGGACAGAATTGAGATAAAAAATGTATGTTGAAAAATATTTTTTTTATTTTTTCTGTATTGCACTAATATAAAGTAAAAGCGAAAAAAATATAAATGTTAATTATCCTGATTTT
>CAINEZ010000570.1 GCA_903847905.1 uncultured Bacteroidota bacterium | reverse complement strand
TGAATATACGGTAAGTATTATCATAAGGAAGCACAGAATGGATATAACCATAAACATAGACATATAAAGAAGAACATTCCCGAAAAAGTAATCTATTCCATGCGATTTTACATTATATAATATGTTACTTACATTGTTATTATAAAATACTGTTGCAATGCCCTGCAATAATATAAATGGACCGCAAAAATAAATAAGCGTCTTACCAAGTTTACCGAAATTCTGCCTGATAAAACTAAAAGTAATATTAAGAATTTGCCCGAAATCGCGTTGTTCTTTGAAGTTAATGTTTTGGTTGTTCATATATTTATAAATTTAAGGTTTGTAATATTTTTTTTCACGCAAAGTATGTAAAGAAATAATGCACCTGCCTTGCTGGCAGGCAGGAAGCTCGCAAAGTTTATATCCGTTGACTTTGTGAACCTTTGTAATGCCTTTGTGCTATTTGTAATTAAACATTTATTCTGTAAATTTTTTATATAATTTTTTCGGATAAATAAAAAAGTACCAAATGATAAAAGCCAGTGATGACAGTATTATCAAGAGTCTTAACGCTATCGGCATTTCGGTATAACGAGTAATGAATCCTTCAAAAAAAGCTGCTACAATAAATAAGGGAGCAACACCAAGAACAGTTTTCAGTGATTTTTTTACTCCTCTTATAAATGATATTCCCCTGCTGTAAGTACCCGGGAAAAGTATGCTGTTGCCAAGTATCATGCCTGCTGCTCCTGACACAATAATAGCGAATATTTCAAGTGTCCCGTGTACCCATATAGTAAGCATGGCTGTACCAAGTAAACCTTTCTGATAAAAAAATGTCAGGAAAGCTCCAAGCATCACTCCATTATTAAAGAGTAAGTATGCAGTACCTATCGAAACAATCAGCCCGAAAATAAATGTATAAATTGAAACCATAATATTATTAAAAGTAATACCAAGAAACATGTCTGCCTGGTTCATTTTTTTATAAACAGCAAGAGGGTCGCCACTGTCGATATTATGGAGGGTCATATTAACATAGGAATCTCCAAGGATAAGCCTTACAAACGTATTGTCGTTCAATGTGGAGATCACGCCAATAGAAACGGAGACCAATGTAATGATCAATGAATAAATGATATATTTCCTGATACCGTATAAATGCAGCGGAAATTCAATGTTCCAAAACCTGCTCATTCTTTTTTTATTCTCTTTTTTATTCACATAAATAAGCTGGTGGCTTTGCATTGCAAGGCTATTCAGGTATTTTGAAACTGAGCTTCCGGGGTAATATGTACGTGCAAAAGCCAGGTCATCGGTAACCTGTACAAACAGTTCGGCAAGCATGTCGGGATTATCATTATCATGTCCGTTCAGAAGATCTTCAAATACCTTCCAGCGGTTAGAATTTCGGGTTACAAATACAATTTCTTTCATGACAGATACTTGCTAAAACAAAAATAACAAATATTTTATATTGGAATATGATTAAATTATCATTACTAATGTTATGTTAATAATATTATGACACAATAAGCAAAATGCGTACTGAAATGCTTCGACAAGCTCAGCATGGCTAATACAATTAGTAATACTGGATAAAGTCAGGCTGAGTTCATCGAAGCCTCATCGAAGCCTTATAGATGCTTTGTTGAAGCTTGAACATTTAACATAACATTAATTCTGCATACCGGCTATGTATGCGTGCTTATACACGCAATAAAAAAAAATGATAAATTTGTAACATAAAATAGATAATGGATTATTTAAAAATAAATACAAGTCAGAATGTTGATATAGAATACAATGTTGCCAGCATTGGCGGGCGCATGCTTGCACACCTGATTGACTATTGCATTTTCTTTGCTTATTTCATACTCATTTTTATTATTTATAAATATACGTTTGATTACGAAGAATCAGTATTAATATTGTTACTGCTGCCAATATTGTTCTATGATCTTTTCTTTGAATATTTTTATAATGGACAAAGCCTTGGGAAAAGAATAGCAAAGATAAAAGTGGCAAAACTTGATGGTACACCGGCATCATTCGGGAATTACCTTATTCGCTGGTTATTCAGGATAGTTGACAATGTAATTTTGTTTGGCTCTGTTTCGGTAATAACATTGATATGCAACAGCCGTGGGCAACGCTTAGGCGATATTGCCGCGGGAACTACAGTTATTTGTGTATCGAAGAAAGTAACATTAGCTGATGTGGTACTTGTAAATGTTCCTGAAGGATATACACCTGTTTATCCTGCTGTAAAGCAGTTGACTGAAAAAGATATTGAAACCATAAAAGAGTTATTGCGTTTCTATCGTAATAACTCTTATTCCAGAAATTCAGAATATGCCGATAGGATTAGGGATGCGCTTGAAAAGAAAATGAAAGTGAAAGTGCAACAGAATACTTTTTATTTTTTCCAGACAATTTTAATGGATTATGCTTATTTTAATAAGTAACCGCATGCCTTCGTTATAGTATAGAAATATTGAACATTTGAAATGACTATCCTGTAATTATTTCATCAATACCATCAAACCCTTGATTTATATAGGGTTTATTATCGTTTTTAATACATTCTCCTGATCTTTTTATATCATCTTTAAAATTAATAAAAAAGCATTCCTCTTGGAATGCTTAAAAAGATTGATATTGCAGTGGAGTTGGAGGGAGTCGAACCCTCGTCCAAACAAGCAGCTAAAATGCTTTCTACATGCTTAGCTTTCTATTGATTGTCGGGAATAAGCCGGGAAAAAGCCACCCTACCTGTTCCGTATTCCCTGAAATTTTCGTCTATGCATCGGAAATCTGCATAGCTTATCTCAACATTTATGATGCTTCGTTCGGGACACCGCTGAGAAAGGTTTCCCGGGAAACAGCCTGAGCTTAATAACCTGTATTAAGCTGCTAAAGCGTAATTGTAATCGTTGCCAGTTATTGTGGCGTGAGAATTAGGTTTAACGGGCCATGTTCACAACGCCCGGCATGCTTACATTCCAACTCGACCTGCTGTCAAATCCGGTCAACCCCTGAAATGTGTTGCAAATATACGAAAAATATTAAAAATTTAAAAATGCAAAATCGAAATGATATTAAGATATTCGTTGATATCAGGAAATTTTTTGAAGCTGACTACATTTAGCAAGCTGTAAACTTATAGAAACATATGCAAGTTCAGAATGAAGAATGGACTTCTTTAAAACTTTCAAACTTTTTAACTTTGTCCGAAGGACTCCTATGGAAAACTATTTTATGAGAGGTTGAGCGAACATCTTCACATCTTTATCGGTGATAACTTTGTCGCAAAGAATAGCAAGGCGTTCCACAACATTTCTCAATTCCCTTATATTCCCTGTCCATTTGATTTTCTGAAGCGCTGTAAGTGCATCTTTAGTGAAAGTTAATACTGGTTTTCCCTGCGACTGACAAATATCTTCAATAAAATATTTTGCAAGAACAGGGATGTCTTCTATTCTTTCATTTAGTGTAGGAACCTGGATAAGAATTACACTTAACCTGTGATACAGGTCTTCCCTGAAATTTCCTTTAGTAATTTCTTCCGGAACATTTTTATTAGTAGCTGCAATAACTCTTACATCAACAGGAATTTCTTTTTCCCCGCCAACACGCATGATCTTGTTTTCCTGCAAAGCGCGCAACACTTTCGATTGTGCCGAAAGGCTCATATCACCTATCTCATCAAGGAATAATGTGCCTCCGTTAGCCTGTTCAAAATTTCCTTTTCTTTGTTTTATCGCTGATGTAAACGAACCTTTTTCGTGTCCGAACAATTCGCTTTCAATAAGCTCTGACGGAATTGAAGCGCAGTTAACTTCAATAAAAGGTCCTTCGGAACGATGACTTTTTTCGTGCAGCCAGCGGGCTACAAGCTCTTTGCCTGTTCCGTTATCACCTGTTATCAGAACTCTTGCATCGGTAGCTGCAACACGTTCTATCAAATCTTTAATATGGTTAATTGCAGCCGATTCGCCTATCATATCCCATGTTTTACTCACTTTCTTTTTCAACACTTTTGTTTCAGTAACAAGGTGTGATCTGTCCATGGCATTGCGAATAGTGATCAGAAGGCGATTCAGGTCAAGTGGTTTTGCTATATAATCAAAGGCTCCTTTCTTTATGGCTTCTACGGCTGTTTCAATATTGCCGTGTCCTGAAATCATTACAACCGGCGTATCGCATAATTTTATTATATTCTCAAGAACTTCTATACCATCCATTTTCGGCATTTTAATGTCGCAAAGAATTACATCATACTGGTTTTTCTTAACCATTTCAATGCCTTCGATACCATCGGCAGTATCGTCCATTTCAAATTTTTCATATTCAAGAATTTCACGCAAAGTATTACGAATACTTTTTTCATCATCTATAACCAGGATTTTTGCCATCACTTATAATATTTGAAGTACACAAATTTATAATAGTTTTAATTGCTTAAATATAAATTGCAGGCTTTTGTTTGAATAATTATCAAATAGTGTTTCATCGTTAAATTTAATTTGCAACCTTGAACTTTGAATAACAAATAACCCACCTGCCTCGCCTTCGATAAGGCTTCGATAAGGCTTCGATAAACTCAGCCTGACATTTCTCAGCCTGACGGCTGGCAGGCAACGAACAACAAACATCAAATATCAAACATCAAACATCAAACAACAAACAACAAACAACAAACAACAAACAACAAACAACAAACAACAAACAACAAACAACAAACAACAAACATCAGCTCTTATACGTAATCCACTTCCACAATTCTTTATAAGAACTTTTCTTGCCATACATCAGGATGCCTGTTCTGTATATCTTAGCGGCAAACCAGGTGCAAAAAAGAAATCCTAAAATTAATAACGCAAAGGATAAAACGATGTCAATTACCGGAACACCGAAAGGAATCCTTATCATCATAATAATCGGAGAAGTAAGCGGAATTATGGATAGCCAGAACGCAACAGGACCTTCAGGATTATTAATAACAAACTGGCTCATAATAATTGCAAAAATAAGTGGTATTGTTATTGGCAACATGAATTGCTGGGTATCCGCTTCACTGTCAACAGCCGACCCAACGGCAGCGAAAAGAGCTGCATATAATAAATATCCAAAAAGGAAATAGAAAAAAAACATACCTATCATCAAACCGAAATTAATTGAAGAAATGGATTCAATTAATTCATGCATTCCCTCGTTCTTATACTGGTCATCTTTTGTGAGCAGTTGAGCCTGATCTTTGGTCATGATCTTGCTATTGCTATTGCCAATTAATATCTTATCCGATTTATTCGATTTAAAAGAATTCGGCATTGCCGACTGTGCAATGGTAACAATACCAAAAGTGAGTATTATCCAGAGCAAAAATTGTGTGAGCCCGACAAGAGCAATCCCAATGATCTTGCCCATCATCAGTTGAAAAGGCTTAACGGAAGAAACAATTACTTCAATAATTCTGCTGGTCTTTTCTTCAATAACACCCCGTAATACCTGTGTGCCGAACATAAAAATAAACATGTAGATCATTATCCCTGCAAAGAGTCCAAGGAATGTGCTTACTTCGGTATAACTTTTTTCTTCAATTCCTTTTCCTTTAAGCTTTATGGTGTTTATACTTAAATTAGTTTCAATGGATGTTAGTACATCTTTGTCAATCCCACTGGATGCAAGCTTTATAGATTCTACTTCTTTTTTAAGAGTATTTTCTAAATATGATTTCACAGTAATATTTGGCTGCTTATCAGAAAATAATACTGCCGTGGAAGGTTTGCTTATAAATTCTTCCGGAAGGTATAAAATAGCATAATTGCCGCTGCTGTCGAACTTGTTTTTTGCAACGGCAATATCAATATTAAGATATTTGAATTTAATGTTTTCAGTATTTGGAAATTTGTTGTAAAAAATTCCGCTTTCATCAACTATGGCGATGGTCTTTACATCGTCCGACATCTTTGCAATATACATTGGCACTATCATCATGGCTGCCATTAACAACGGACCAAGAATTGTCATAACAATAAAAGAGCGTTTTTTTACTCTCGATAAATATTCGCGACGGATAATTATTGGAATCTTCTTCATATAAATATTTTTTATTGAACACTGATCTTACTGAAAAAAACTGATGCTCATTGATTTTTTAAAATTATAATTAGTTTGTTTGTATTTTAACTCATCAAAATAATTAACCGCAAAGAACGCTAAGGTATCGCTAAGGTCGCAAAGTCAATACTGACAAACTCTGCGTACTTTGCGATTTTTTTCTTTGCGACCTCTGCGTGAAATCATTTTCATACGATTTATTTAGTTACGGATTAATTTATTTTTTCTCAATATCACCTTCAACTTGTGAAATAAAAATATCATTCATACTTGGTATTACTTCATGGAACGACTGTATTTGTGCAAATGGAAGAATAGCCTGTATCAATTCATTTTGTGAAGCTCCTTCATTTGTTTTAATTTTTACTCTTGTTAATTGTTCATCTTGTTTTTCGTCAATCAATTGGAATTTGCCGTCCATTATGGTTTTCAGATCACCGGCAAAATTTTCGAGTTCAAATTCGTAAGTGTCGGTCTTGAATCGTTTTCGTATTTCTTTTACACTTCCGTTCAAAATATTTTTCGCTTTATTGATAAGAGTAATATGGTCGCAAAGCTCTTCAACTGAAGCCATATTGTGAGTTGAGAAGATTATGGTTGCTCCGTTTTCTCTCAAATTAAGAATTTCATCTCTCAACAAATTAACATTAATAGGATCGAAGCCGCTGAATGGTTCATCAAATATTAAAAGTTTCGGGTTGTGTAATATTGTAACAATAAATTGTACTTTTTGCTGCATACCTTTTGAAAGCTCTTCCACTTTACGATCCCACCATGCCTGGATTTCGAATTTCTCGAACCAGTACTTCAGTTTTTTTAATGCATCTTTTTTTGAAAGTCCTTTTAGCTGCGCCAGGTATAAAGCCTGTTCCCCGACTTTCATTTTTTTATAAAGCCCTCTTTCTTCTGGCAGGTAGCCTATTACCTCCACGTGAGCCGGTTTCAGTTTTTCGCCGTTAAAAAAAAGTTCCCCTTCATCTGGACCTGTAATCTGGTTGATGATGCGGATAAGCGTTGTTTTTCCTGCTCCGTTAGGACCAAGCAAACCAAATATACTTTGTGGCGGAACGGAAATGCTTACCCTGTCTAACGCCGTATGGTTGGCGAATCGCTTGGTAACATTTACTGCTTGAAAAATATCCATTATTATTGTTTATTTATTAATGAGGTTGTTAAAATTTTGTATTTCCTGTCCAATGAGCCACAATCCCGCCATTGAAGACAAACGCCTGTTATGCGTTCGTGCTGTGTAAAATGGTATCGTAGTAAACTACTTTCTTTTTTTTATACGATTACCTTTTGCTGAATTATGTTTTCTACACATTAAAGATGAATTGTTTATTTCACTTCGTCCTCCTTTGCTGTGTGGATCAATATGGTCAATGGTAAAATCCTCCCACGTCAATGTTTCTCCACATTCTTCGCATCTTCTTTCATCTGTTGAATTCCAAATTAGTCGTCTTTGTTCCGGACTGAAACTTCTTTGTTTATCTTTTGATGCAAACAAGTTTCGCAATACTCCATCAAGAATATTCATTCTTTTTCTTCGTTGAGAAATTTCATCAGTTGACGAAATAACTGTTAATAAGTATTCTCTATAAATGCTATCTGCTTCGTCAACTCCTTCCGCCCTTTTTTGTTTTATTCTTGCTCTGTCAACTCCATTTGAAAATTCTTTAAGTAAATCCCAAGCAAGTTTGTTTCTTTTTTTGTCTGTAAGAATTAGTCCTTCGTTTTCATACATTGCAATGAGAACGGATAAAACGTAAAAGTCAGAAAGTTGCTTTAATCTGGTTTCAATCAATCGTGGGAACAAACTTCTTATCCGATTCAACACTTTAATTGTTTTATCCTTTAGTTTAGAAATTTGAGAATGAGTTAATCCTTTTCCCATGATTCTGTCAAGAGCGGCTTTTTTATTAATTACATCTTCTTGTCCGATTGAAAGCATGATTTCACAAATTAATTCTACATGCTTCATGCGAGAAATTTGACTTTTGCTCAAAATCCCTGCTCGTATAAAATAATCTTCATATCGACATGCAATTGTGTTCGCTGTTTTTAGAAAGGAACTATTGTAATAATTCGCATGTCTTTTTTCTGCTGAAGTAAGAGCTTTTCCCGTGGAATTAATTCTTACAAAGACATCAATGATATCAGAAAGATCGCCATCAACTTCTATTGTGTAGAGCGGATAGCCAATAAGTTCAAACTGTTTGTTTTTTCTTTTTAAGTAATTCCAATCAACTTCAATAGGTTCAGGGCTCCCATCTAACAATGCTTTAACTGTAAAACGGTCTCCACGAAGAATTCCCATGAATTTAAAAATAGATTCAATGCGTTGCTTGCCATCAATCACATCATAAATTAAATTCCCATTTTCTTCTCTGCGATAAAGAAAAATTGCAGGCAAAGGATAATTTTTAAAAATGCTGTCAATAAGTTTTTTTCTGTCTTTAGTTGTCCAAACAGAATCACGCTGAAAATCAGGATTAAGATTTAGTTGTCCTTTTTCATAAAGGTTGATCAGATCATGAATTCGTTTCGTGTACGGGTGATGGTTAAGGTCTGTATTCATAATGTCTTCTTATAATTTTTATTTTGTTAAAGCATGACAACTTCCTTATCTGTGTATCTCATCTGTAATAAAACTACACAATTACAACAAGCATTTGCCGGCTTTATATATTTTTTATTACATTTTTATTAAATGCTAAATTAAAAAAAATCATAATACCTGTATATAAATAAAAAACGCTATCAGTCTCCCTTTAGCTTTAGAAATGTTCATATAATAAAAGTGAAAACATTAAAATAAAAAGTATGCCAATCGCTCAAACCTTTGAGGACTCCGTCCCGCAATGCTGCCAGACCTTAAAGGATTTCCAATCGCTCAAACCTTTGAGGACTCCGCACTGCAATGCTACCAGACCTCAAAGGATTTCCAATCGCTCAAACCTTTGAGGACTCCGCACTGCAATGCTACCAGACCTCAAAGGATTTTCAATCGCACAAGCCTTTGAGGACTCCGTCCCGCAATGCTGCCAGACCTTAAAGGATTTTCAATCGCACAAGCCTTTGAGGACTCTGCCCTACAATGCTGCCAGACCTTAAAGGATTTTCAATCGCACAAACCTTTGAGGACTCTGCCCTGCAAAGCTGCCAGACCTAAAAGGTTTTTCCAAAACACGCAACTTGTTTAATTTAAAATAAAAAAACGCTACCGGTTTCCCCGTAGCGTTAATATTAATATTGTTTGCTGTTGTACCTTAAAATCAAATAAAAGGAAAAGTTTTGAAAATTCAATTATACAGCAATAACGAAAGTTTCCGCATCAGTTCTGTTAATTGGAAATTTTATTTTCTCTTCTTTCATACCTTCCAGATGAAAACGGATAGCATCCAATATGTTTTTTTCCACAATAGCTTTTGTCCTTCCTGTTGCGATGCAACCTGGCAAATCTGGAATATAGGCGCTATAACCTGTTTCTGTTTTTTCGAATATTATCAAATATTTTAACATAATTTCTACTCCTGTTTTATTTGTGCTTGTTTTAAAATACTGTTTAGTGTTCCTTTTGCAACGTCATCGCTCATTTTATGCAACGCAATTGTAACTAATCCTTTTTTTATTTTGTGTTTATATTGCCTATGACTTCCTTTTTGTCTTATTGGGAACCATCCATCGTCTTCAATAATTTTTATTATTTGACTTACTTTCATTTCGGTAATTTAAACATTATTATTCCTGTTAAAAACTCAAACAAAGATATAATTTAAAATTTATACTCCAAAATTTAAAAGCATGTAATACCGATAGCGCATTCAATAGGAGTCCAATTGCGACTGCGTCTTATTGAACTATTTTCATGCAGCATCGGCATTAACTCCCGATAATTATCGGGATAATATATAAAATGTCTTTAGACTATTTTATATATGCAATTGGTATAATCACACTAAATTTATAAGATATGTTAAAAAAACGCTACCTGTTTCCCCGTAGCGTTAATATTATTATTTCTCACTCCCAAAGCGTCCTATTTTACTCAAGTTCACGCAAAGTTGCTAAGTCGCAAAGGCATTCGAACAATTTACAATTAAGTAACCGAACTTTGCAAACTTTTCCCTTATGCCTTTTGCCTTGTATACTTGTTAACTTTATAGTAGAACAATTCAACAATTTAGCAATTAAAACCCTCTCAATTCTCAATTCTCAACTCTCAATTCTCAACTCTCAATTTTCAACTCTCAACTTTCAACTCCAAACGTCCAACTCCAAACGCCCAACTCCAAACTAATCTACTTAAACACTTCCCTCATTCGTTCGAAAAAGTTTTTGTCTTTTTTATTCGGGTGGGGTTTGAAATTTGGAGAATACTGTAATTTTTCGAGCATGGCTTTCTCTTCTTTACTAAGGGTTTGCGGGGTCCATACATTTATGTTCACTAAAAGGTCGCCACGCGAATGCGAATTCAACGAAGGCAGTCCTTTGTTTTTAAGCCTTAGTACTTTTCCAGACTGAGTTCCGGGTTCTATTTTCACTCTTGCTTTTCCGTCTATTGTCGGTACTTCTATTGTAATACCTATTGCCGCTTCAGGGAAAGTGATGTAATGTTCGTACAAAAGGTTTTCGCCATCTCTTATCAATTCAGCATGTTCAATTTCTTCAATTACAATTATAAGGTCGCCGGGTATCCCGCCACGTGCAGCAGCATTGCCTTTACCGCTTACCGAAAGCTGCATTCCTTCTGCAACTCCGGCGGGAATATTAAGCGAAATGATCTCTTCGCCTTTAACAATGCCATTCCCAAAACAACTGTTACATTTATCTGTAATTATCTGTCCTTCGCCTCCGCATTGAGGACATGCTGATGATGTCTGCATTTGTCCAAGGAAAGTACTGGTAACCCTTGTAACATGGCCGCTTCCGCGACAGGTAGAACAAGTGTTATATGACGATCCGCCTTTTGCCCCGGTACCATGGCATTCCGGACAGCTTACATATTTATTTACTTTGATCTTTTTTTCAACGCCATTTGAAATTTCCTCAAGTGTGAGTTTTACTTTCACACGAAGGTTGGAACCTTTGTTAACCCTGCGTGATCTCTGCCCCCTGGAACTAAAGCCTCCCCAAAACATATCTCCGAAAATATCACCGAAATGGCTGAAAATATCATCCATATTCATTTCTCCTGCTCCGCCAAATCCGGCAGAGTTTCCAAGTCCTGCATGACCAAACTGATCGTATTTCTGGCGTTTTTGTGGATTGCTAAGTACCTCATAAGCCTCGGCAGCTTCTTTGAATTTTTCTTCCGAAGCTTTGTCACCAGGGTTCTTATCAGGATGAAATTTTAAAGCCATCTGGCGGTAAGCTTTTTTGAGTTCCGCTTCAGTAGCATTTTTTGAAACTCCTAATATTTCGTAATAATCTCTTTTAGTCATAGAATAAAGTTCTTTTATTAATTTCCTACAATAACCTTTGCAAATCGAATTACTTTACCATTTAAAATATAACCTTTTTCCACAACCTCAATTATCTTGCCTTTCATTTCTTCATTTTCAGCAGGGATGTTAGTAATAGCTTCGTGAAAATCAGTATTAAAAATTTCGCCTGTGGTTCTAATTTCTTCAACACCTTTCTGCGTAAGAATGTTTTTAAATTTATTATATATAAGAGTAATACCTTCGCGGGCGGAATTAATTTCGGAAGCGCCTTCCATTGATTTAATTGCCCTTTCCAGGTCATCAACCACAGGAAGAAATGATTTTAAAACATCTTCGGATGCAGTTCTACATAATTCAATGCGTTCTTTTATAGTTCTTTTTCTGAAATTGTCAAACTCCGCGTGCAGCCTCAATAAGCGGTCGTTCAGATCATCATATTTTTCCTGCAAAGTAGGTTCTTTTTTCTCATTCTCTTCCACCGATTTTTCGTCGGTTTCTTTTGGCTCTTCCTGTGCCTCTTTGTCAGTTTGTTCTGTTTCCTCGTTTCTTATGATGTCTTCTTTCTCTTCAATAATCTCTGTGCAATTTTTCTTTTTTTTCATTTTCGATATTAATATTAGATTTTTTACAATTTTTTTTCAACAAAGGTTTTTTACCGAACAAAACACCTGCCAATTGAAATGGGTAAGTCAAATTGTCATCTGCATCAAACGAAATAAGCAAACAATTTTATACTACATTGCAACAAAAGTAAGTTTTTTTTTT
>CAINEZ010000569.1 GCA_903847905.1 uncultured Bacteroidota bacterium | reverse complement strand
TTATTCATAGCATCAAGTCTTTTGTTCTGCATAAAACAAATCTTGATGCTTTTTCTTTCGCCTACAATAGGCTTTATTAAAAGTTTTTTACATACATTTGTTCATATCTTTGCATGAAAAAATTACCGAACTATTGTTATATACAAGACGCATAATATTAAAAAAGTTGCCTCATATTTTTTTTACCGCCTTGTGCATAACGATGAAGGGCTGCTACCGGCGGCGGTGTTAGAGCGCTGCCTTGTCTGCCCCACAAATAATTTTTAAAAATTACTAAAGTATCTGTCAACCACTAACCGCCGCTGGTAGCAGACCTAAGTTGGCTGCTGGCGTTTGTTGTCTCATAGCTGTTATCCAATTAGTAAACTAATTCGTCTGCCGAGTCCGTCTTCAAAAATTCTGTAAAGTGTTGAAAGTTGTATGTCGCACTTGCCATTCTCAAGTCGTGAAATATAACTTTTTTTAGTTCCTACTTTGTCTGCAAGTTGTTCCTGTGTCAAGTTAGCTTCATGCCTTGCGTCTTTGAGTGTTTCGCTGATAATAAAATACTGTGCTTTACCTTCAAACTCGTCACGCTTTTTAGTTCCTATTTTTCCGTATTGGATATCTAAAATTTCGTCAAAGTTTTTAGCATTTCTTATTGCTTCGTTCTTTTTCATTTTATTTGTCTTTTAATATGAAATATTCTTTTTTAAGTTTCTCTGCTAATTCAATTTCCTGTTTAGGTGTCTTTTGAGTTTTCTTCTGAAATGCGTTGAACAACACAACTAAGTTGCCCTTGTCAAAACAGCAAAATATGCGATAAATGTTGCTGCCTACTTCAACTCTAATTTCATAAAGTCCGTCAGTCCCTTCAATGTGTTTCAAAAATTTTTCCGAAACTTTTTCCACCGTTTTGATAACACGAAACACATAACCAATTTTCTCTTTCACAATGTCATTCACTTCCAAGTAAAAGTCCTGAAAGTAATGTTTGTGGAATATGATTTGTCTTTCTGTTATCACGGCACAAAGATAACTCAAAAGTTATCAGCAAACAAGTCAACACAAAAATAATTTCTGCAAATTATCAGTTATAAGTTAAAAGTCAATGATTAGCTCTGTCTCGCCACGCTTGCAGCCAACTATTGGCTTGCTGTATTGCTGCAATATCTACTCTAGAAATGGCGTTCCTGATATTCAATTATTGCCTCGCAAAAACTTTGTTACTAATAAAAAAAATAACCTTTTAAGGTCTTGCAAAAATATTAAATCTCAATGAATGCATTATACTTCTTAGCTTTAAACATTAGAACATCTTTCCCTTATGCCTTATTACTTATCAACTTATTCCTTCCAAGGTTCCCATTCCGAAAAATATTCAGACACAACATTTGTCTGTGGTTCTGTTGTCCAGAATTCATTGGAATTGTACGTCCATCCCATAGTTTCAGAACCTCCGCCGCTTTGAGTCGTAATATAATACCTGTTGGACAGATAGCCAAAATAATAAGCCTGGTCTCTTGGTGAAACCTGGTCGCCTCCACTGGGATCTACAGGTATCCAGCCGTATCCGGGCAGGTATACTTCCACCCAGCGGTGAAAAACATCATCGAACGAAGAATCATCACCGCGCATAACAACAGAACCTACATAACGCGCAGGCAAGCCCGCTGCCCTGCACATTGAAATATATACGAAAGAATATTCGGAGCATGACCCGTTACCTCTGCTCAATACAGTTGGCGCTGTGTTCCATCCGCCCACTCTCTCATAATACATGTTATTAATAATGTAATTAAAAATTTTTCTGGCAATCCAGTATGGATTCTTTTCATCTCCTGTTGCTTCATAAACCGCATTTTGTATTATAGGATTGTCATATTGATATTTATCACTATTTACAAGGTATTTTGTTTTAATGCTATCGGGAATTGTTGAAAGAGAATCAACTTTTTCGGGATATATAAAATAACGCACATCATAAGTAGTGATATTGGAAACCATCGTTATCTCTTTGACTCCGCCTGATTTTATATCTGTAAAATGGAAATGCGCGGTTTTCTGTCCCCACTGGTCTGTAACGATATCGGAGTATTTAGGGGTGTAAACAATATTGCCGGAGATAGCCTGATTTACAAGGTTTGTCGGGATAGCAAAGTGTACATCCGTTGTTTTTACAGTGCCGGGTCCATAATTTGTCAAATGGTAAGTATATGTAACTTTTGATTTATGCTCATTGCTTGTTTTGTATGCATCGTTGTCATACACTTTTAACTGATATAGTTTATCATTCTGATAATCCGCAGCCCATAGAAATTTTCCGTCATAACACAAACTGTTAGTATAAGGTCCGGGAGCATCGGCAATAATAATAACACAGCCTGATACAGGATCCATCATATAAATTTCATTTTTAATTCGGTCAGAAACCCAAAGATATTTTCCGTCATAAGCTAAACCATTCGGATCAGATGCAGGCGATTTGAATGATTTGATTGTTGTTCCGTCATACGGGCTGAACTGAATGATTTCATCCGATTCATTATCGGCGCACCAAAGATATTTACCGTCCCATGCAAGCCCCATAGGCGAATTTGACGGAGCGGTAATGGTATTTTTAACAGTACCGTTTTTCGGATCAATGCCATAGATTTTTCCTACATAATTTTCCGCCATCGGCACCCCGCCTCTGATATCCGCATTCCATAATAACTCGCCGTCCCATGCTAATCCTGTTGGCCAGTAAGCAGGCGATTTAATATTTTTTATCACTTTTCCATTTGAGGGATCTATACAATAAATTTTATCAGTTTTCCTGTCAGAAAGCCATATATACTTACCATCATAAGTCATTCCGGTTGTATAAGAGCCGGGTGTATCATACGATTTTACAACTTCTCCGGTATATGCGAATAGCATAAAAGGAGCGTACAGCAATAATGTTAATAAGGCAATGATTAGCTTTTTCATATTTTTATTTTTTTTATATCTAATGTAAAAATAGAAATAAATTTTATAGAGTATAATCAAAACATTTTATGAAAATGAAAAAATAAATTTCATGTACTTGCATTTGTTCATAAATCCGTTAATATTTTTAAAATCCTTTTATCAGAAGAAAAAAAAACAAATTATCTTTGTTTCATTAAGGATTACAAAATGAGACCGACAAATAATAAAAAGAAAAAACCTGTAATATTAGTTACCAATGATGACGGCATTATGGCTCCGGGCATCAGGCATTTAATAAAACTAATGAGTTCCTTAGGTGAGGTTGTTGTTGTTGCGCCTGATAAACCACAGTCAGGAATGGGACATGCTATTACTATTACCACACCACTGCGATTAGAACATATTGTGATTAATGAAAAACAGGTTGAATACAGTTGTAGCGGAACTCCTGTTGACTGTGTAAAACTCGCTGTGAACAAAATATTGCATAAAAAGCCTGATCTGCTTGTTAGTGGTATAAATCATGGTTCAAATTCTTCTATCAATGTAATATATTCCGGTACTATGTCAGCCGCTGTAGAAGGATCGATTGAAAATATCCCCAGCATTGGATTTTCTTTGCTTGATTATTCATTCGATACAGACTTTCATCCTTCTGATAAATTCATGCTCGCTATAGCTGCTAAAGTCCTGAAGAATGGCTTACCTGAGCGAACCTGCCTGAATGTGAATATCCCGATTACGAAAAAAATTAAAGGCGTTAAGGTCTGCCGGCAGGCACATGCATACTGGGCTGATGAATATGACGAACGTAAAGACCCCCATCATAATAAATATTATTGGCTTACCGGCGAATTTGTCAACGACGACAAGGGAAAAGATACCGATGAATGGGCGCTGAAAAATGGATATATTTCTGTTGTGCCAGTACAGTATGACTTTACTGCACATCATGCAATTTCTAAACTTAAAAATCTTGAAGAATGAAAAAGTTATTAATGCGGGATAATTTCATACTCGGAATAATTATGGGCGCTGTTGCACCATGGATACTTTTCGTTATTTTGTATTACCTGAATATTCTTTTGGGTAACCTTATTTTACATGTTCCTTATCTTTTACGTTCCACTACATTGCAACTTATTGCAATTGTTGTAAATGTTTTTATGATGAGGCAATACATGGTAAAATACAAGTTTGATAAAACAGGGCGGGGAATACTTCTGCTTACTTTTATTTATATCCTTGCCTATTTTGTAAATGATTACCTGATTAAATAATTCTGAACCTGTGAAATACTATATTATAGCAGGAGAAGCGTCTGGCGACCTTCATGCATCTAATCTTATTAAGGAATTAAAAAAAAATGATACTGGCGCTGAGTTCCGCTGCTGGGGCGGTAATCTTATGAAAGAGCAAGGTGCAGAACTTGTTAAACATTACAATGACCTTGCTTTTATGGGCTTTGTAGAGGTGCTTAAGAATATCAAAACAATTTTGCGTAATATTAAATTTTGTAAAAATGACATTCAAAAATACAATCCGGATGCATTGATACTGGTAGATTATCCGGGCTTCAATATTAAAATTGCAAAGTTCGCCAAAGAAGCGGGTATTAAGGTTTTTTATTATATATCACCTCAGGTATGGGCATGGAAACAGGGGAGGGTCCATACAATAAAAAAAACTGTTGACAAGATGTTTGTGATACTGCCGTTTGAAAAAGATTTTTATAAACGGTTTGATTATAATGTTGATTTTGTCGGTCATCCCTTGCTTGATGCCATTAATGATGCAGCGTATAAAAATGACATTAATTCATTCAGGAAAGATGAAGGCTTAAGCGAAAAACCTTTGATAGCAATTCTTCCCGGGAGCCGCAAACAGGAAATTTTAAAGATGCTTCCTGTAATGCTTAAGACAGTTGAAAAATTCAAGGAATATGAATTTGTTGTTGCAGCTATTTCTTCTTTACCTAAAGAATTTTATCAAAAGATCTGCTCGGCTTACGATGTGAAAATCGTTTATGGCAAAACGTATCTTTTGCTTTCAAATTCAAAAGCTGCAATTGTAACTTCCGGCACTGCTACATTGGAAACAGCTTTATTTGGCGTTCCCGAAGTAGTATGTTATAAAGGTTCTGCAGTTTCATTTATGCTCGCTAAAAAGCTTGTGAAAATAAATTATATTTCACTTGTGAATCTCATCATGGATAAAGAGATCGTAAAAGAACTTATTCAAAAAGATTTTAACATTAGTATCCTTGAAAAAGAATTTTCTAAGATTCTGATTGAAAAAAATGCAAATGAAATGAAACAGCAGTTTGCAGAGTTGAAGATGAAACTTGGAGGTATTGGCGCATCGGCTAAAACAGCCAGCCTGATATTAAAAGAATTAAAGAATTAACAATTTTATTGCAAATAATTTTTGATTTCTGGTGGTAGGAAGCTACATTTGAAAATTATTATATGCAGTTAATTTAAAATTTAGTATATGTATAAATTCAAATATATTTTATTATTTGTTTTTATTT
>CAINEZ010000568.1 GCA_903847905.1 uncultured Bacteroidota bacterium | reverse complement strand
TATTGGCAGCAACGGCGGCTTTTGGTCCGTTACAGGGGCAGGTGCGTACGAAGCGTGGTATAGTTACCTGAACTTTGATGATGTAAATATTAGCAGTATCTTGAACAATAAGGCGACAGGATATAGTGTCCGATGCTTGAAAGATTAGAAAACGTTTTTTTAAAAGACACAATATGAAAAAAGCAAAATTTCTTTTATTCGCTTTAATATCTATTATAAGCATAACCAAAGCGCAATGGCAACAAACTTATGGCCCTTGTACTATAGTGAAAAACTTTAAGTATCTTGCAACTTGTAATAATAATGTTTTTGCAGCTAGGTTTGTAGGTGAAATTTTCATGTCATCAAACAATGGAATTAACTGGACAAAAGTTAATACTAATGGTCTTTCCGGAGGACCAGTAAGGGCGTTTATTGCACATGGAACTGATCTGTTTGCTACAGTTAGCTTTAATATCTACAAATCATCCGACAATGGGGTAAATTGGATTGATTTGAATTTTCCTTCTGTTAATGGAATTTTTTCTTCAATAGCTATCAATGATTCAAGCATTTTTGTCGGTACAAGCCAAGGTGAAATATATTTTTCGCCCGATTATGGTGTAAGCTGGATAGCAGCTTCAAATGGTATTCCGGCGTATGCACAAATTTACACAATAATGATTAGCGATTCGTTTGCGCTTGCAGGAACTTTTTATGGCTTTTATAAAACAACTGATAACGGTTTGAACTGGTCGTATTCAGGTACTGGTCTTTCCGGTAATGTTCATTCCTTTGCCATGAGCGGAAACAACATTTATGCAGGGACTGATTATGGCGGGGTTTTCAAATCGAACGATAACGGTTCAAGCTGGACTGCCATCAATAACGGCTTGTCAAACATGGAAGTCAATTCAATAATAGTGAATGATAACAGCATTTTTGCCGGAACCAATGGTGGAATTTTTGTATCCAATAACAGTGGAGCAAACTGGTCAGCCTGTAACAATGGGCTGAATGATTCTATTGTTAATTCTTTCACTATTTGTGGTTCTACAATATTTGCAGGAACAACCGGTACTATTTATTCTTCATCAAATAACGGATCCGATTGGATTAATGCAGATATTGGCGTTATAAATACTGAAGTTTCATCTTTGGTAGTAAAAGGTTCTGATATAATTGCCGGAACCTGGCAAAATGGTATTTTTATATCTGATAACTTAGGAACAAACTGGGTACCCATAAATTCCGGTCTTACAAATATTGAAATAAACTCTTTGACTGTTCTTGGTTCAAATATATATGCAGCCACAAATGGTGGAGTTGTTTTATCGCATGATAATGGGAATAGTTGGAGCTTATCAAACAATGGCATTACAGAAGCTCATACAGAATCTCTTTGTACAAATAATACTGATATTTATGTAAGTTCAGGAAACAAGATCTATCGCTCGGATGATTATGGATTAAACTGGACCCTGATAAATATAGTTTTAAATTGCAATTATATTTGGGCGCTGACCGCTGATGGTGTAAATATTTTTGCAGGAACTAACAGAGGAGTATATTATTCAGGAAATAACGGTCAGCTCTGGACAAAAGTCAATAATGGTTTGTCGGATACTACAGTTAATGCTCTTGTTATTAGTAATTCAAGCATATATGCAGGAACTGGGGGAGGTGTTTTCAGATCGGACGATCTGGGGGCAAATTGGATAAATGTAAATAATGGACTCATTGATACAAACATTGTTTCAATGGAAACATTTGGAACAAATATTTTTATTGGGACATGGAGCGGAGTGTTTATTTCCACTGATAAGGGTTCGCACTGGATAAATATAACTTCAAATTTAACCACGCCTGTAATTTCATATGCTTTTTATGGCTCCTATGTATATGTAGGCACATATCAACAAGGAGTATGGAAACGCCCCTTATCAGAAATTACCGGAATTAAAAAAATGGAAGGAAATGATTCAATATGTATTTTCCCAAACCCCACAACAAATCACTTTACCATAGTAAATAAAAATAATACAAATAAGAATTTTATTCTATCAATAAAGAATATACAGGGGCAGGAAGTGATGAAAGAAAACATCAGTATCAGTAATACGTGTACAATTGATGTAAGTAAATTAAACAATGGAATTTATTTCCTCTCACTGCAAAATGAAAAAGAAAATTATTTTAGTAAGATTGTAATTCAAAAGTAATACTATATTTAAAACATTACATTTACAACCCTGATCAAAAAATATTAACATTATGAAAATTATTAATACATTATTTCTTCTTCTTTCTCTTAATATTCTTTTTGCACAAAATTCAAATGATAGCATTAATCCTAAAACTGATAATTTTAAGAGAAATGCTTTCTTTGTAGAATTAGCTGGGAGTAGTTTTTTGGGAGCAAGTATAAAT
>CAINEZ010000567.1 GCA_903847905.1 uncultured Bacteroidota bacterium | reverse complement strand
GTCCGAAAACGGATTGTCCGAAAAAATGTTTACTTTTGTCCATAGTAGTAGAAGTTTGTGCAAACCAAAACTACAAAAACAAAAGAAGCCGGGCTTATGCTTCGGCTTCTTTAAAAAACTTTTACCGGACAACAGTGATTTATATTATAAAGTTCAATTAGTTTCAATGATAATTTATTTGAATTTATTTTCATGATAACTCGTTTCAAAATAAAGCTTAATTTCTTAGTCTTTCTATTTCCCTATTTCACATAAAGTATAATTTAAACGTTATTGTTACATCTTTCCCCGTGGTCAATGTTCCTAAAAGTGCTGTTGGAGGAGATACTCCAAATTGAGTCATATCAATTATCTTAGTCCCCTGGAAATAAACTTCTCCATTTGTTCCGACAGTACTTAATGCAGCAATACTTACAGGTTTTGTAACGCCTGCGATTGTGAGATTACCTGAGGCGATAAACTGCTGCACTTTATTTATAAGTTTTGTATCAGTAACAGATAAAATTTTAAAGTTTATTAAAGGATAAGTGTCAGCTTTAAGGGCTTCAAAAGTTTTGTTGTCCATACCAGATTTACCACTGCTAAAACTTTTTGAATAAAAATTCACATTCATAGTAGTAATTTCTTCAATAAGGTTATCTGCCCCCAACTGAATTGTAAGATCACCATCAAAGTTCGTTACATTAGTTTCCCAGTTATGAAGATTGGATGTACCTGTTACTGTTACAGATGTTTTTACTTTATCGATCTTATACGATTTTGTTATTATTGGTGAATATCCGAACAACAATAAGGATATTAAACCCATTGCCATTAATGTTTTTGTTTTCATAATTTCTTTATTTTATTAATTAAATTTTTGGTTTAATACCACAACTTACAGTCGTAAACAAATTATAAACATTACATGGTACCTTTAAATATCTCCTCTGAATTTATCAGTAAATCGACATACTGGGCTCTTCTATAAACAAAAGGATTATTGTTGAGTTTGTTTTTTGACAGCTTACCTCTAAACTCATCAATACTATTATAGTTTTTTAAATCCATCCAGTCCGACAATTCTTGCTTGATATTATTAATTTGTGTCAAACCATTTTTATATAATGTACTTACCACCTGTACGCAGGATGATCCTGACAATATCAACTTTATAACATCTGCTCCGGTAAATATCCCATGACTGCTACATATATCAGCTCTAATATTTTCGAATAATAACCCTGCATATCTTAAAGATTTCTTGTAGTCTCCTTTATTACTGAGGTTAAATGATTTAATATGCTTCTCTTTAACTATATCAATATCGGGTTGGAAAAAGGAATTAAACAGAACAAAGGCATCAGCTCCGGCCTGGTCAAGCTTTTTTACAAAATTTAGAATATTTGAGTAGTCAGAACTTAATTTAATACTTACCGGAACTGAAATATTTTGTCTTATTTCTCTCATAATATTTATTTGTTCTTCTTCTATATCTTTCCCATCTTTGTTATAATCTGAAGGAGTCTGGTAAAAATTTAATTCAATTCCATCAACTCCCGTTTCACTTAATAATTTGGCATATTTTATCCAGACTTCAATGTTTATCGCATTAAGACTTGCTATTACCGGTATAGATAGACTCTCCTTTGCTTTTCTAATATTATACAGATGCTCATCAGGTCCCGCATGCTCAATATGCGGATGTGTTGTTAGCATTTCTGCATAAATATCATTATATTCAGTAAGTTTCTCATCCAATTGCAATCTCTCGAGTTGTATCTGTTCCTCGAATAAAGATTTATAAACAATTGCAGCAGCACCAAGTTCTTCTGCTTTTTTAAGATTATCTAAATCAGTTGCCATATTAGAGGCTCCAATAATGATGGGGTTATCTAATTCGATACCCATGTACTTTGTTTTAAGATTTTTCATTTGTGTAATTTTATTTTGACAGTTTAAATGGATTAAAATTAAAATAATCTAGTTGTAAAGACGTTTCAGGAGGATCATTATTAGGATCTGCAGACATCATAACCAACGAAATGTCGTTATCAATTTTTATTACCGTAACTTCTGGCATATTATATTTTCTTATCTTTCTTGTTTCCGAATTTTGAAATATTTTAGTTTTCATATATTCTCCTTTTATTACTGATTAATAAATATTCTTTTGGTTATCGTTTTGTCGTTTGCGGTATATTTTACAATATATGCAGCAGGCTGATGTTCCATGCTGATTACATCTGATGTGGTTCCCGACAAATGTTTTGTTAATATAACTTGTCCTAATAAATTATAAATATTTACATCGCCATTGAGCATATTCACGCTGTTAATATAAATTTCATTATTAAATGAAAATATTTGAATATGGGCTTCTGCATTTTCAGTTATGCCGGTTGGGGTAAGATTAAAATGCAGTAAAAAGCGATTTAATCCTGAAGTAACACCAGAAGAAAATTGGTAAGTACTGTTTACTGAAATATCCTGTAAAATTCCGGTTTGCATATCTTCAAGATAAACAGTATTTCCATTATCAGTAAAACTTGAAACCATATCAGCTGTAAAAGTAAACTGTCCGCTAATACTTGTTTCGAATCCGAGAGGAACATTGCGTTCTCCAACCAATTCACTTAAACTATTTATGGAGACATCATCTGTTCCATTATTGGTATAAACTTGAGGATATGTGGAATCAGCCGCGAACATTTTATAAGCATCGTATTGGCTGTCGAAACCATCAGTTGCATCCTGCATGAAACGGATATAGGTATCATCGTTCAGAGTGTTTGTATTGTTAGTTACCGTCAAGTGCAAGGTATTTTCCTGATTAGTTTTGTAAATGTTTTGAGCGTTATGAACCCTGACACTGTTATTGCAGGCAAGAGATCCTGTAGTATAACCAGAAGACACTCTAACCCAAAACGCCTGCATTGGAGGAATATATTGAGTGCCTAAATTTGTTCCAATGCCTCCAATATAAGAAGCAAAATTCCCATTAGAACGGAAATAGATTGCGTCATCAATATTTGTTTTCGTCCAACCTGACGCAGCATTCCAGTCCATAGTGCTTGGATAAGGATTTCCTACTAAATTCCAACCATGTAGCTTACCAGGAGCTGACCCTGTTCTGGTAAGAGAAATAGATTGCGCTCCGGTATTTAATACACCTGTAAATGTTTTTACCTGATCGCCATCTCCTTCTCCGTTAACATATTTCCTTGCGTAGCCTTTCATAATAGTCATAATACCCGGAGAAGAATAAGTATAGCTTAACCATGAGTTTGTGGGTTCATTTGAATAATATATGCCACGTGGATGAGACGATGTAAAAATATTTGAAGAAGCCGAAACAACAGGGGATGAAATGTATTCCCAACGGCTACCTGAATTAGTGCTGACATATCGTTCTACATTAGTTATGCCACTGGCGTTTATCGAACCGTTGTCAATAAACGAGCCTGATCCGGTAGCATCTGATACAATGGTAAAAGTTCCGTCATTTGTAGTTGCACCATATACAGTAAGAGCTTTGCCTGCTGCAATAGTTAATGTTGCTCCGGTATTAATTGTAATATCATTACAAGTAGCTGGAGTTACCGGATCTGAATTAATAATTGGCATATTTGGCGAAGCTGCTGGAATTATTACACTGATAGTTGAAGTAGGAATGCCGGCATTCCAGTTACCTGGATTTGACCAATCACTACTTACAGCGCCAGTCCATGTAGTTTGATTCAGAGCGGTGATATCAGCTGTTAATGATGGTTGTGTTAGAGAATAATTACTTGCATCGGCTCCGCTTATTGCAAATCCTGATGTCGTAACTGTTTTTCCTGTACCAATATTTGCATCAGAAAAAGTACCGACAGCACCTATAGTATTGAGAATTACGATGTCAGGTGAAAAAACGACCACCAGTGCTGCGCTTACTGTATTAAGTGTTGCTGTGGTTGTTCCGTCATAAACTTTGTTATTTGCTGTTGCACCTGATACCATTAAACCTGCAACAGTGATACCAGCTGTTAATGATGGTTGTGTTAGAGAATAATTACCGGCATCAGCTCCGTTTATTGTAAAGCCTAATGTGGCAACTATTTTTCCAGCACCAACATTTTTATCTGCAAATGTTCCTTTAGCTCCTGAAGATACAAGGCTTACAACATCTGTCCCAAAAATACCCACTAGTGCTGCGCTTCCTGTATTCAGTGTTGCTGCAGTTGTTCCGTCATAAACTTTATTATTTGCTGTTGCACCTGATACCGTTAAACCTGCAACATTGATATCAGCTGTTAATGATGGTTGTGTTAGAGAATAATTACCGGCATCAGCTCCGTTTATTGTAAAGCCTAATGTGGCAACTATTTTTCCCGCACCAACATTTTTATCTGCAAATGATCCTGTAGCTCCTGATAATACAAGGCTTACAACCTCAGTCCCCAAAATACCCGCCAGTGCTGCGCTTCCTGTATTCAGTGTTGCTACAGTTGTTCCGTCATAAACTTTATTATTTGCTGTTGCACCTGATACCGTTAAACCTGCAACAGTGATATCAGCTGTTAATGATGGT
>CAINEZ010000566.1 GCA_903847905.1 uncultured Bacteroidota bacterium | reverse complement strand
TAATAAAAAGAAAGAAAATATTATGAAGAACAAAACAGAAAGCATAGTAATACCCGACGATACAATTATTAACAGAATATATCTAATCAGAGGTAAAAAAATTATGCTAGATATATATTTAGCAGAACTCTATGGAGTAGAAACCAAACAACTAAAAAGAGCTGTAAGAAGAAATATTGAACGATTTCCTGATGATTTTATGTTTGAACTCACTCAAATTGAGTTGCAAAATTTGAGGTGCCAAATTGGTACCTCAAGTTGGGGTGGTATCAGATATTCCCCTATGGCTTTTACAGAACAAGGTGTTGCAATGTTATCAAGCGTTTTGAATAGCAAACAAGCGATAATGGTAAATATTAAAATAATTAGAGTATTTACAAAGATGCGTGAATTATTAGAAACACATAAAGAAATATTGCAAAAACTTGAAGAACTTCAGAAAAAAGATATTGAACAAGACAATAAAATAATGCTGATTTTCGAATATTTGAAACAACTGGAAGAAAACAAAATAAAACAGTTTGAACAATCAAATCGAAAAATAATTGGCTTTAATAAAAAAGACGATAATAATAATTGAACTTAAAACCTTGTTTAAAGGACTCCTACAAATAACCTTAAACATTGAACTTTAAACATTGAACTTTTATATTTCTTATGCCTTATGCCTTGTATACTTGTCAACTTATTTAAACTTTAAACCTCGTAATATGTTCGAACAAAAAATTTACACCAAAAGAAGAAAACTGTTGAAAAAAGAATTTTCAAACGGTATTCTTTTATTTTTCGGCAACACTGAATTGCCAATGAATTATCCGCAAAATACATTTCATTTCAGGCAGGACAGCACTTTCCTGTATTTTTTCGGAATTGAGGAGCCCGGACTTGCTGCTATAATTGATATAGATAATAACAAAGAAATAATTTTCGGCGACGATGTGGATATTGAAGATGTAATATGGACAGGTCCTGTTCCTTTGCTAAAAGATAAAATACAAAAAGTAGGAGTTGCTGACTGTGCTCCATTTTCAATGCTTTCAGAATATGTAGAAAATGCAAACATACAAAATCGCAAAATTCATTTCCTGCCACCTTATCATCCAAACAATCAGATTTTCCTGAACACATCGTTAGGGATTCCTTTTAGTAAACTTAAAGGAAGCGCTTCTCTCGATTTTATTAAAGCTGTTGTAAAACTTCGTTCGGTTAAAGGCAAAGAAGAGATTAAAGAAATTAAAACAGGAATGAAAACAGCCTATAAAATTTTTACTACAGCAATGAAAATGGTAAAACCGGGAATGTTTGAATACGAAGTTGCAGGTAAAATGGAAGGTATTGCGCGATCAAAAAACGGCTCTTTATCTTTTCCCACTATTCTTTCAGTTCGAGGTGAAATATTACATGGACATTATCATAATAATGAAATGAAAGATGGTGATCTATTATTGATTGATGCAGGTTTTGAAACGCCCATGGGCTATGCAACCGACCACACGCGTGTAGTTCCGGTGAGTGGAAAATTTACACAAAAACAAAAAGAAATTTACCAGATAGTTCTTGATTCACAGATAGCCGCCATTGAAGCTATTAAACCCGGCGTTACATACCAAAGCATTCATTTGCTTGCCTGCAAGGTAATTGCTCAGGGATTAAAAAATATTGGGCTTATGAAAGGCGATGTGGATGAAGCCGTAAAACAAGGAGCGCATGCATTCTTTTTACCTCACGGACTCGGACACATGATGGGACTTGATGTTCACGATATGGAAGACATAGGTCAGAATTATGTTGGTTACGACGATGAAGTGCAACCAATTGATCAGTTTGGGACAGCATACCTGAGGCTCGGAAGACGCTTACAGGAAGGCTTTGTACTCACAGTTGAACCCGGAATTTATTTTATTCCTGAATTGTTTAAACTATGGAAAGCCGAAAATAAATTTACTGATTTCATCAATTATTTAAAAGTGGAAGAATACCTTGGCTTTGGCGGTATACGCATTGAAGATGACGTTCTTGTAACTGCAGAAGGTTATGAAGTTCTCGGCAAACCAATACCTAAAACAATTGAAGAGATTGAGAATCTGTAAAAGGAAATATAATTTTTTTGAAACAATTTTAATTAAACTATTAAGTTTTATAATTGAAAAAGATATTTGATTTTTTAAAAATATTTTAATGATATGAAAAACAAAACATATAACTATTTAACACTAATAATTGTTATTGTCGCTTGCATAACATTAATTGTACAATATTTTAAAACAGATTCTCCAATTAATATTTATACTTATATTGGTTTACTACTAATGATACCATCATTGGTTTTTTTTATAATTTCCCGAATACAATTAGGAAGCTCATTTCAGTTATCTGCTAAAGCAAATAAACTAGTTACAGATGGTATTTATAAGAAAATACGTCATCCTGTTTATTTTTTCGGACTTATATTTATACTTGGAGTAATTATTTTTATTCAGCTATTTTATCTGCTTATCATTTGGTGTGGTTTAATTTTCATGCAAATGAGAAGAATTAAAAACGAAGAAAAAATACTTGAAGAAAAATTCGGAGAGCAATATTTAAAATATAAAAAGGATACTTGGTTCTGAGATAAATAAGGCACATTATAAAAATTTATCAGTAAAAATTCTGAAATAGTATTGAGAAGTTTTGTTCATTTGTTACAGGTTTGTGTTATTAATAGTGGCAGTTAGCATGTTAGTGTGAAAAATATTTGTTGTATGAAAAAGAATTTTTTGGTGATCATTTTCCTGTTATCGTTTGTTTCCCTAAGATCGCAGGGAGTATTATCGGCAGGCGATGGAATTATTAAAGGAACGGTTATTGACAGCGCAACGTCTGCTCCCGTGGCTTTTGCAACAATTGGTATTTATGCCATGCCTAAAGATACAATGATTGCCGGAACACTTACCGATGAAAAAGGTACATTTATTAAAGAAGAATTATCGAATGGTTTGTATGCTTTAAAAATAACTTGTATCGGTTATAAAACCATTACCATAAACGATATTAAAATTGAATCGAAGCAACTAAAGGTGCAGCTTGATGGAATAAAACTTCCTACTGTATCAAGCGATTTAAGTGAGGTTACTGTTACAGGGCAAAGGAAACCATTTGAACAAACTTTTAACAAGAAAATATTTTTAATGGATGACAAACGAAGTGCAGGAGCACAGAATGTCCTGGACCAATTGAAAACACTGCCTTCAGTTACTGTTGATCCTGAAGGAAATGTAAAGTATCGTGGACAAACGCCTAATATTCTTGTTGACGACCAGCCTTATACTTTATTATATCCGAAACTTGAAATGATTCCTGCCGATAATGTTGATAAAATAGAATTTATTGAACCTTCTGCAAGATACCAGTCTTCTGTGGGAACAATAAATATTAAATTAAAAAAACCTAAGGAAAACGGATTAAGCGGAGCAATTTTTTCAAGCGTGGGAACCATTGATTTTACAAAAGTAATTCAGGATTATAACGGGCTAAACCTGAATCTGAAATATAAAAAACTTATATTATATGGAAATGCAAATTATTTTTTTTATGACGGGTTATCAAGCAACTCAGAACATTCGTGGTTAACATACAATAACAAAGTTTATGAAAGCTCATCATCGGGCGATTATAATTATAATTCTAAAAATAATTCCGAATCGGGCGGTATGGTATATAACTTCACTAAAAAAACAAAACTTACATTTACATGGACGCCATCGGTTAGAAAGTCAAATTCTAATTCAAATTCTACATATAGCGAAATTGTTGATGATATGCAACGCGAAAAATATTCTTCAATGGGATTATCTGAAAATTTCAATAAAGGAAATGCCTTTGCTCTTGACTTCAATAAAAAATATGAAAATGAAGAAAAAGAATTGTCGTTAAAAGCAAATTATTCAAAAAAGAGCAGCAGTTCTAATTCCGATAATGCGAAAGAATATTCTTATTTCGCATACTTGCAAAATGACAGTATTCCTTTCACGGTTGATAACACTAATGAAAATTCCGATCAATTTTCTTTTGAATCATATTTTACGATTCCCATAGATACTACAGGAAAATGGGAATTCGGCACCCAATCCGAAATAAACAATAATACAAACGATAGGAAATATTACCTGAACGAAATTAATATTCTTGATTTTTCAAATAATCAAACTGAACTGATTATGGAACATTCATTGTATTGCAATCTTGGCAAGAAATGGAAGAAATTCAAGATTGACGGCGGTTTGAGATTGTCAAGAGCATCGATGGATATGGATTTAACGGTTCATCCTAATGGCGCTGACAGTGTGGTTCATGTAAAAAGAACATATCCGTATATTACGCCTAATGTTACTTTTGGTTATGAAATAAAACCTTTTCATGAACTGAAATTAACCTATACATTAGATCAGCAAATGCCAGATGATTACGAGTTGAATCCCTTCGTTGATAAAACTGATCCGAGAAATTGGTACAGCGGAAATTCAAAATTGATGCCTTATATGTATCATCGCTTTACATTCGGTTATCTGTATGCACCCGAAAAATGGAGTATTTCTCTTGATGCATTTACTTACTTTTCCAATAATTATGTGGAATGGGTTAATATTCCTTTAAATGATTTTACAACATATTCAAAGCCTGAAAACATTGGTAAATCAAATGGCACAGGGATTACTCTTTCCGGTTCGGCAATGCCAAAAGATTGGTTTAATTTTAATTTTTCATCTGATGTTTTTAAAGCAAATATTAACGCTACTCAACTTACAAATACTGTTTCGGGAATTCCACTGACTAATACAGGACTTAATACAAACAACTGGACGGTAACAGGAAATTCATACATAACATTTACTATAAAAAAGAAAAACAGTATTTCTATGTATCTTAATTATCAAGGAAAAAATGCAAGCCTCGGAGGATATTCAAAAGGCAGTTTATATAATGGATTATATTTTTCAAAGCGTTTTCTTGGAAATAAACTCAGCATTTATTTCTCAATTAATAATGTTATTGATAAATGGTCTAAATGGTCTACAACTTCTGATTATTTTGGACGCAAGGATATTAGCGAATATCATGGAACATGGAATAAACGGACATTCAGAATTTATTTCCGTTATTCGTTCAATAAAGGCGACCGCGGTTTATCGAATTCTCAGACAAACGAAGGCGATAGCGCTCCAACAAAAGGTGGCGGTAGAAAATAATACCGATACATTAGTAATTTACGGAAATTGAAATATAGGAGGATGAATAAATTATCATGCCTGTTCTACTGTGTCGGTATTACAATTTTCAGAACAAATTTCTTATAATACCAGTTAAATATTTTCCCGATAATAATTCCGACAATAATTCCTAGAGATGCGCCACACAATACATCAAGCGGGTAATGCACGCCCAAATATATTCTTGTATATGAAACTACACTAGCCCAAATGATCATTACCAGGGTAAGATGTTTTATTTTCCGCCCCAAAATATTGACCATGAAAAAACATAAGGCAAAAGTATTAGCGGCATGCGAAGAAATAAAACCATACTTGCCGCCGCAATAGCCGTTAACTAAATGAACAAAAGGTTTTATTTCTGCATCCTGGCAAGGACGAAGACGATGAAATACTTCTTTAAAGCAATACACAGAAGTCATATCACTAATAGTAATAAGTACTGCAACTGATATCATAACATCAATCGTTCTTACTTTGTATTTTTTAATTACAAGATAAATAAGGAAAATGTAAAATGGAATCCAGATAAACTTATCGCTCATCCAATACATCACGAAGTCCCAGAAATTGTTGTGCATACCGTTAAGATAAAGCAACAGCGATTTATCCAAACTTATAAGTTGTTCTATCAAAGTATTATTATTTGTGGTAAAATTAATAAAAGAAAAAATGAAAAAGCATATTAATTTAATTCAGGATGAATAATTACAGTGCATTTCTAAAAAAGATTTCACGCAGAGTTTGCAAAGATCCGATAGCCCAGCCTGCCGGCAGGCAAGTATCGGAATCGCAAAGCCAGCAAAGTTATACCAATTGTTTAATGCCGATGCTGCATGAAAATAGTTCAATAAGACACAGTCGCAATTGGACTATATTGAATGCGCTATCGGTATTATTTTCTCTGCGTTCTTTGCGTTTCTTTGCGTGAAACATTTTTCAGTTTTTAGAGGTGTACTAAAATAAAAATCCCCGCCAAAAATAAAAAATGACGGGGATTTTTTTTATAAAAAATTATTTTTTCTTGGGAGGGTTATAACCTCTTTGTTTTGCCATATCCTCAAGTCGTTTCTGGAAACCTGATTTTTTCTTTTCAGGTCTTTTCCTGTTTTCCTGAATTTTCTGATGAATTGCTTCTTCGTTCACATTGCGGCGAATAACCCACATCTGAAGAAATGTAAACATGTTTGCAAGGAAGTAATAATAACTTAAACCGGCTGCAAAATTATTAAAGAACCCAAGGAACATAACAGGCATGGCGTACATCATAAACTTCATACCGGGCATTTGCTGCTGGCTTCCCATCAATTGGTTATTAAGCTTGGTATAAAAAATAGTTGAAACAGTCATCAGTAAAGTAAATAAACTGATATGGTCGCCGTAAAAAGGGATAGTGAATCCTAAATTATAAATTGAATCATACGTTGAAAGGTCTGTTGCCCAAAGGAAATGCTGCTGCCTTAGTTCAATAGAGGCTGGGAAAAATCTGTATAAAGCGATAAGAATTGGCATTTGCAAAAGCATAGGAATACATCCGGCAAGAGGGTTTACGCCTGCTTTTTTGTAAAGCGCCATTGTTGCCTGTTGGCGTTCCATTGCTTTTTCCTTTGGAATTTTTTTATTTATTTCGTCTATTTCCGGCTTTAATACACGCATTTTTGCCGATGATAAATATGTTTTATAAGCAATCGGGAATAAAACAATTTTAAGAAGAATAGTCAGAATTAAAATAATGATCCCATAATTCATTCCGGTACTTTCAAGCCAGTTAAATACAGGAATAACGGCAAACCTGTTTATCCAGCCAAGAATATAAGGGGAGCTCCACCCCAGTGGTATTTGCCTTTCAAGATCAAGATCGTATTTCCTTAATGTTTTGTAATGATTAGGCCCGAAATACATACGCATAGGGAAACTTTTATTATTGACATCAAAAGGAACCATAATCTGTGCATAACAAGTTTTCAAATCTTTTTTTACAGTATCATTTTGAATTGTACTTATTTTGGCATTATTAAAACCTCTGTCTGCAATAAGAACAGAAGTAAAGAACTGTTGTTTGAATCCAATCCAGCTCACTTTAGTTGTTAAGTCTTTGTCGTCACTCTTTGTTTCGGATAAATAACTTACTTCGTCATCGTAATATTTATAATAAATAGTAGAACCATTCCGTTCATTTTTAATGCTCTTTTCCTGTTTTCTCAGGTTCATTTTCCACTCTAATCCAATTCCATTAAGATTCTCCGACATTATCTCATCTAATCCGACAAAGTTCAAGTGAAGTTTCATCATGTTGTCATTGCCATAAATAGTATATAACAACTCGATATATTTGTTTTTTTGCTGATTTCCCAAAGTGTCGGGATATAAGCGCATAGAAAGCCTTACCGAATCAGTGCCTTTTATTGATACGCTATCTTTACCTGCATTGCGGCTTTCAACAAATGCCGGCGTAAAATAAAGGTTGTTTGTATTTATTTGTCTGCCCTTTGCGAAAAACACAAGTTTAAATAAACTTGAATCGCCATCCATTAAAATAAGGGGTAATGAATCGAATGTCCTGTATTTCTTCAATTGCGCATAATATATCCTGCCGCCAAGATTAGAGAAACGGAACTTAGAAACTTCATTTTCAATTGTGATAAACTTCTTTGTTCCATTTAAAGAGCCTGCAAACATTCCGAATGCATCATTTTTTTGAGATACAGCAGCAGAATCGGATTTAAGCTTGTCTTTATTTACAAGAGTTATTGAATCTTTTTTTTGTTCCGTTGTATCTGTAGCTGCAACTTTAATAGTCTCCTTTTCAAGTTTTTCCTTTTCTATGCGTGCAATAGAATCTTGTTTATGCTGCATTTTTTGTTGCTCCTCTTTAGAAGGAGAATTGATTATACTGAATACTATCAATATAGCAGCAATAATAAGTAATCCAAAAATGGTATTTTTATTCATGGTTTGTAAAATAAAATTTGAAGGGCAAAGATAATGGAATTGTTGAACTCAAAAAAAACAAAACTTTAATTGATGAAAATAAACCGTTAAGTTGAGTTTTAAAATAGATGAAAAAATTTCGTAAAATAAATAAACACCTTTCTGATTAAATTTTTTTAATTGCCACGACCTTCAGGTCGTGGCAATTTCTCATTTTCTTAGTTAATTTGGAAAGATGTAAAATTACTTTTTGTTTTCCATAGCAGCTTTCACAAAAGCCATAAACAACGGATGCGGCATAGCCACAGTACTTCTATATTCCGGGTGGAACTGCACAC
>CAINEZ010000565.1 GCA_903847905.1 uncultured Bacteroidota bacterium | reverse complement strand
TTCATGGTGGTATTTAATATAATATATAGAATAATAATAGATAATGAATTTAATTTAAAAATATTTGTTTCTAGTTTGATTGGTGGACTTATTGGTGGAATTTTATTTGGAATATTAAATAAATATTTTACTAAAAAAATCTTAATCTTAAACTAAGATCATAATTTATTATAAAAAATAAAAAGAAAAAATGTTACAACCTAAGAAAACAAAATACAGGAAGCAACAGAAAGGCAAAATGAAGGGTAATGCCAAAAGAGGCAGCCAGTTGGCATTCGGTTCTTTCGGTATTAAAGCAATGGAAGAGTGCTGGATTACAGGGCGACAAATAGAAGCTGCCCGTCAGGCAGTTACACGATATATGAAGCGTGAAGGACAGATTTGGATCAGGATATTCCCCGACAAACCAGTTACGAAAAAACCTGCTGAAGTTCGTATGGGTAAGGGAAAGGGAGCGCCGGAATATTTTGTTGCAAGAGTTACACCAGGCAGAATTCTTTTTGAAGCCGATGGGGTACCTTTAAAAGTTGCCAAAGAAGCCATGCGTCTTGCATCCCAAAAACTTCCTATAGCTATGAAGTTTATTTTAAGAAGAGATTACGTAGAAGAAACAATATAACGAAAATGAAACAATCAGTAATCAAAGAGCTTGCAACGGCTGAAGTCCGTGAAAGGCTTGAAGAAGAAAAAAAACAATTGTTGAAACTAAAGTTTAACCATGCGGTTTCACCTTTGGAAAATCCTATGAAAATAAAGGCATATAAAAAAACGGTAGCCCGGCTGGAAACAGAACTTAAGGCACGATTTTTAAAAGAAAAAGAAGATTCTAAAAAGTAATATTTCTTGAAAAATGGAAGTAGAAGTAAGAAAATTAAGAAAAGAAAAGGTCGGTTTAGTTGTAAGCAACAAAATGAGCAAATCTATTGTTGTAGAAGTTGAAAGAAAGATCAAACATCCGATATACGGAAAGTTTGTGAAAAAAACTTCAACTTTTATGGCTCACGACGAAACAAACGACTGCAACATCGGGGATACTGTTCGAATTATGGAATCCCGTCCGTTGAGCAAAAATAAATGCTGGAGATTAGTAGAAATCATCGAAAGAGCTAAATAATTATGATACAACAGGAATCAAGATTAACAGTAGCTGATAATAGTGGTGCAAAAGAAGTACTTTGTATAAGAGTTCTAGGTGGCACCAAAAAGAGATATGCTTCTGTTGGCGATAAAATCGTTGTTACAGTTAAAGATGCAATACCTTCAGGTAACATCAAAAAGGGAACCGTAACTAAAGCCGTGGTGGTCAGAACACATAAAGAAATAAGACGTAGCGATGGTTCTTATATTCGTTTTGACGACAATGCAGTTGTTCTGCTGACACCTACCGATGAGCTAAGAGGTACTCGTATATTTGGGCCGGTGGCAAGAGAACTAAGAGAAAAACAATTCATGAAAATAGTTTCATTAGCACCTGAAGTGCTATAATTAAATTATATTATGGGATTAAAACTTTATATTAAAAAAGGCGATATCGTAAAGGTAATTGCTGGAGACTCAAAAGGACAGGAAGGGAAGGTATTGAAGGTTATTTTTGATGACTACAAGGCAATTGTTGAAGGTATTAACATGGTTTCCAAAAGTACGAAACCAAATGCAAAAAATACTAAAGGCGGTATTATTAAAAAAGAAGCGCCGATTCATATTTCTAATTTAATGGTCATTGACAATTCAGGTAAACCTGCCCGTGTAGGCAGGAAACTCGATAGCAAAGGAAAAATAGTACGTTATTCAAAAAAAACAGGGGAGGTAATTAAATAATGGATTATAAACCCAGGTTACAAGCCAAATATAAAAACGAAGTGATTCCTGCTTTAATGAAGCAGTTTCAGTTTAAGAATCATATGCAGGTTCCCGTATTAAAGAAAATCTGTGTCAATCAGGGTATGGGTGATGCAATTGCTGATAAGAAACTTCTTGATGTTTCCGTTAGTGAAATGTCAATGATAACAGGGCAAAAGCCAGTCTTAACCAAATCAAGAAAAGATATATCTAATTTTAAACTCAGAAAAGGGATGCCCATCGGAGTTCGTGTTACTTTACGCGGAGATAAAATGTATGAATTTCTTGACAGACTGATATCGGTTGCATTGCCACGTATTAGGGACTTCAGAGGAATTAACGATAAAGGTTTTGATGGAAGAGGAAACTATACTCTAGGTGTTACAGAGCAGATTATTTTCCCTGAAATCAATATTGATAAAATTTCAAAGATCATGGGCTTAGATATTACTTTTGTTACATCTGCAAAGAATGACAAAGAGGCTCTGGCTCTATTAAAAGAATTTGGATTACCATTTAAAAATCAAAAATAGCAATACATATTTATTTATGGCAAAAGAATCAGTAAAAGCAAGAGAAGTTAAACGACAAAAGCTTGTCGATAAATATGCAGCAAAAAGAGCCGCGCTAAAAGCTGCCGGTGATTATGCCGCATTGCAGAGAATTCCAAAGAATGCATCCCCTGTTCGCCTTCACAACAGGTGTAAGCTTACAGGAAGACCTAAAGGTTATATGCGTCAATTTGGTATTTCCCGTATTAATTTCAGGGAAATGTCTCTGGCAGGTTTAATACCCGGAATTACAAAAGCTAGCTGGTAAAAAATAATAACAATATAAAAAACAGAAGAGAATGATTACCGATCCCATAGCAGATTATCTGACAAGAATTAGGAATGCTGTGATAGCAAATCACAGGATAGTTGAGATACCTTCTTCGAAAATCAAAAAGGAAATGACTAAAATTTTATTTGAAAAAGGATATATCCTGAATTATAAATTTGAAGAAGAACTGGTTCCTGGTACTATTAAAATTGCGCTTAAATACCATCCTGTAACAAAAATCTCTGCCATAACAAAATTAGAGAGAATTAGTAAACCTGGACTTAGAAGATATTCAGGATCTGATAAGTTACCAAGAGTAATGAATGGACTTGGTATTGCAATTCTATCTACTTCAAGTGGTATAATGACCAACAAGGAAGCAAAGAAGCTTAAAGTTGGCGGAGAAATACTTTGTTATATCAGTTAATATAGAGAGGAAAAAATTATGTCACGAATTGGAAAATTACCCATTTCATTACCAAAAGGTGTTACAGTAAATGTATCTGAAAAAAATGTCATTACAGTAAAAGGACCTCTTGGTGAGCTTAAACAGGCTTTGGATCCGGGTATTACTGTAGAGGTAAAAGACTCAAATATTATCGTTAATAGAGCTACTGAACAAAAAAGGCATAAAGCTCTTCATGGATTGTACAGAGCGCTTCTGAATAATATGGTTACCGGAGTATCAACTGGTTATAAAATTGTTCAGGAACTTGTCGGAGTTGGTTATAAAGCTTCTGGCAATGGTCAACTTTTAGAGCTTACACTTGGGTACTCGCATAATATCATTATGGAATTACCTATTGAAGTTAAAGTTCAAACAACAGCTGAAAGAGGTAAAAACCCTACAATTATTTTACAGTCTATCGACAAACAGCTTATTGGACAAGTTGCTGCAAAGATTCGTTCTTTTAGAAAACCAGAACCATACAAAGGTAAAGGTATAAAGTTCGAGGGTGAAATGCTCAGAAGAAAAACAGGTAAATCGGCAGTTGCAAAATAATATCATTAACACATAAATTCTAATAGAATGACTATTACGAAAGACTTCAGAAGGAAGAGAATAAAAATGAGAATTCGCAAGGTGGTTAAAGGAACTACCGAAAAACCTCGTTTGACGGTATTCAGAAGCAATAAGGAAATTTACGCACAGGTCATTGATGATCTGCAAGGAAAAACATTAGTTGAAGCATCTTCAAGAGTAAAAGGTGTTGCCGGACAGAAAATAAACAAAACTGACCAGGCTAAACTTGTCGGCAAACTCATTGCTGAAAGGGCAGTTGAAGCCGGCATCAACGAAGTTGTTTTCGACAGAAATGGTTATTTATATCATGGAAGAATAAAATCTCTGGCAGAAGCAGCCAGGGAAGGAGGACTTAAATTCTAATTTATATGCCAAACTTAAATATTAAAAGAGTTAAATCCAGCGAAATCGAATTTAAAGATAAACTGGTCAGCATTCAAAGAGTAACTAAAGTGACAAAAGGAGGAAGAACTTTTAGTTTTTCTGCTATTGTAGTGGTGGGCAATGAAAATGGTGTTGTAGGCTATGGACTCGGAAAAGCAAAGGAAGTAACTACTGCTATTGCAAAAGGTATAGACGATGCCAAGAAAAATCTTATTCGTGTACCTGTTTATAATGGTACTGTTCCTCATGAACAGGAAGGCAAATATAGTGGCGCACTTGTGTTTTTAAAACCAGCTGCCCAGGGAACCGGTGTTATTGCCGGAGGTGCAATGCGTGCAGTTCTTGAAAGCGTTGGGGTAAGGGATGTATTAGCTAAATCTAAAGGTTCCTCTAATCCTCACAGTGTAGTAAAAGCTACAATAGACGCACTTCTTAGGATGAAGGATCCCTATACTGTTGCACAGTTAAGAGGAATAAGTATGGAAAAAGTGTTTAATGGATAATTTAA
>CAINEZ010000564.1 GCA_903847905.1 uncultured Bacteroidota bacterium | reverse complement strand
TATCGTGATAAAAAGCGTGAAGAGGATGGTTTCCCAAGAAGAATAAGAATCGGGAAATTCATCAAGCCTGAAAAAAACAACAAAGAGAAAATAGTTGTAGTGCCTACTACCACAGAGCCGAAATTTTATCATGATAATTCTGTAACAGAAAAAGAAGACGAAACCGGCGGCTCAGGCAAAGGAGAAGAAGGCGATGTTCTTGGTGAACAACAGATAGAACCTACTGAGGGTGAGGGCGAGGGAACCGGCGCCGGACAAGGCGAAGGAGCCGAACACGACATTTCTTCCGATGCTTTTGATCTGGGAAAAATGCTTACCGAAAAATTTGAACTCCCGAATTTAAAAACAAAAGGGAAAAAAGTTTCTCAAACAAAATTTCAGTACGACCTTACCGATAAGAATCGCGGTTTTGGTCAGTTGCTAGATAAAAAAGCCACTATTAAAAAAATTCTTGAAACAAATATTTTACTGGGAAGAATCAATGCTACAGATGATTTTTCTACCGAAGACCTTATAATAAATCCGCAGGATAAAATATACAGCATAATGTCGAAAGAAAAGGATTTTGAAGCGCAGTGCGTTGTCTTTTTCATTCGGGATTACTCAGGCTCAATGCAGGGAAAACCCACGGAAGTAATAGTTACTCAACACCTGCTTATTTACAGTTGGCTGATGTTCCAGTATCAGAATAATGTAACGGTACGATTTATCCTGCACGATACTGAAGCCAAAGAGGTAAAAGATTTTTACACATATTATAAATCAGCAGTTGCTGGAGGTACCAGTGTTTATGCCTCTTACGAGTTTGTTGCCGATATTATTGAAAAGGAACAATTGGCAAGAGAAAACAATATATACATATTTCATGGAACCGATGGCGACGACTGGGAGGAAACCGGCGAACACGCAATTGCTGCCATTAATAAAATGTTACCCGATTTAAGCAGAATGGGAATTACTGTTGCAAGAAATTCATGGACTTCGGCTGATAACTCTACAACAGTTGAAAATTACATTAATGATTCCGGCTTGCTAAAAGAAAAAGCAGAGTTGTTAAAGATGGATGTTTTTTCTGCTGATGAAGCTACGGAAGACAGGATAATTGAGGGGATAAAGAAGTTAATAAGTTGATAAGTAAACAAGGCATAAGTTACAAGGCATAAGGGGGATTGCAGAATAATAAATTTAAAATACAAAACGATGGGGCGAAAGGGCGACGATGCGAATGGGAGAGAAAAAGGGGGAAAGTAAATGCAGAATTTAAAATGAAATAAAAATGAATGGACGACAGGGATAAGAAGCGATTATTTTGGTTATAGACTGTAGATATATTTCTTAGTGCATCTTAGTGTTCTGTGTGTCTTAGTGGTTAGTGGTAAATAGCGAAAATGAATGGGAGATGAGGCGAATGGGGGAAACGGGGAAAATAAAAAATGCAAAATAAAAAAAGTTAACAAGTTATAAGGCATAAGGCATAAGTAAAAAAGTAATCGGCGCCAAAGGCATCCCTTCGGGATAACCGGTAATCAGTAATCAAAAGCAGTCAACAATTAAACAATTTAACAATTCAACAGTTTGGCAATTAAACCATCTAAAAATTAAAAACATGAAAAAAACATTCTTTATTACAATGCTCGCCATACTTGGTTTGAACTTATCAGCTTTCTCAACTCTCACGTCACCCACTCTGTCATCGCCTGCAAACAATGCTATAAATGTGAGTACGAATGCTTCTTTATCATGGAATGCTAGTTTTTCAAGCCCTACATATACTGATTATTATGACTTCCAGGTGGATACTACTCTTTCTTTTAATTCAACTTTATTGAAATCTGGTTCTATTCAAGCAGCTTATGGTGGTACTTCTGCTGAATTTTATTATTTGCATTATAATACTAAATATTACTGGAGAATCCGTTCCCGCAATACTACCGACACTTCGGCATGGTCGGCTGTTTGGCATTTTACTACAGGTTCAATAATAATGACTCCTGTGTCGCCAGCAAATGGTGCAACAGGTATTAGTACGAATGCTACTATAACATGGAATACCAGTATTTCAAATCCATATACTAATGATTATTGCGACTACCAGGTGGATACCACTATTACATTTAATTCAGCTTTATTGCGTTCTGGTTCTGCACAAATAAATTATTATACTTCTGCCGAATTTTATTATTTGCATTATAATACTAAATATTACTGGAGGATTCGCTCCCGCAATGGCACTGATACTTCGGCATGGTCGGCTGTTTGGCATTTTACTACAGAGCTTCTGACAGGAATAAAAGAAACAAACAATAATGCAAGCAATATAACGGTTTATCCAAATCCAGCTATTAATAACATCAAAATAGAAACCCCACAGCAAGCAGTAATAGAAATAACAAACATGCAAGGTCAGTTAATAAAAACTATTAGAGCAGATGAAAATAAAATAAGTATTGATGTTTCAGCTTTACCAAGTGGAGTGTATTTTATAAAATGTATAACGGAAAAGGGAATAGAGATTAAGAAGTTTGTGAAAGAGTAAAAAGGCACAAGTTAACAAGGAATAAGGGGAAATGAGGAATAAAAAAAATAAATGCAAAACGATAGGGCGAAAGTGTGACGAGGCGAAAGGGAGAGAAAAGGGGAAAAGCAAAATTAAAAATTCTGAATGAAATAAAAATGAATGGGTGATGGGGCGAATGAGTGAAACGGGGAATCTATCAAATAGCTTAATTATAGATAGAATTAACTGATTACTTTGCGTATATTTCTCTGCGTACTCTGCGGTTAACTGATCGAAGTTAGTTTTAAATTAACAAAGAAAAAGGCAGAAGGGGAAGTGAGGAATAAAAAAAATTAAAATGCAAAACGATGGGGCGAAAGGGTGACGAGGCGAAAGGGAGAGAAAAGGGGGAAAGCAAAATTAAGAATTCAGAATGAAATAAAAATGAATGGGTGATGGGGCGAATAGATGACATGGCGAAGAAGCGATTATTTTGGTTATAGAATGTAGATATATTTCTTAGTGCATCTTAGTGTTCTGCGTGTCTTAGTGGTATATAGCAAAAATGAAAGGATAAAACAGGGAAATTCAGAAGGTAAAATAAAAAAAGTTGAATTCATCCTATCGCAAAATGCAATACCTTAAAAAAGCAATTTAACAATTTAACCATATAATAATTTAGTAGCTTATAGTAGCTTAACCATTTAAAAATAAAACGACATGAAAAAAAATTTACTATTATTGTCTTTAGCAATAATTGCTATGACAGTTGCTTATGGACAAAGCTCTATTCCAAACGGAAACTTTGAACAGTGGACTTCGCAGTCATTTGATAATCCGCAAAATTATCCGTACACATCAAATTACCAGAATTTTTTTCAGTACACCCTTCCTGCCAATGTAACTAAGACTCCTGATTCAAAACATGGTTCGTATGCTGTGCAGGTTGCTACCGTTGCATCGGCAACAGATACAGCTTTTGGCTTTTTTTTAAATGCAAATCCGAATTCAAATAACGGACCCTCTTCATGGACGGGAGGAATGCCTTATAACCAAAAACCTGCCGGAATAAGAGGATACTATAAATATAATGTGGCAACTGCCGATTCAGCAACAATAATAGTAACTTTTAGTAAAGCAGGAAGCAACATCGGTGCGTATTTTTTTGAAATTGGGGGAATTCAAAATAGTTATAAATTATTTGATTTTACTTTCAACCCTGCGCTACCAACAACTCCCGATTCAGTGATATTTGGCGTAGTTTCTTGTAAAATTGGCAATCAGGGGCAACCCATTGGTATTCCAGGTAGCACATTGAAAATAGACAGTGTTTCTTTTACAGGGGTAAGCAGTCAGCCGGCGCTTATGAATGGCGATTTTGAACTGTGGCAAACCCAAACCATTAACTCTCCTGTTGGTTGGCACATAGAAAGTGATATGGGCGAAGGATTTAACAGAACCACCGATGCAAAAAAAGGCATTTATGCCATAGAATTAATCACATATCCGGGAAATACTAATAATCATCCGGCAGCTCAAGCGGGCAGGATTTCCACAGGATATTATCCTAATAATTGTAATGGTAACTGTGTTGAACAGGGCGGTTATTCTTTTTCCCATCAGACAGATACCTTGGCATTTTATTATAAATATGCTCCCACTATTGCTAACGATAAAGCTTCTGTGCAAATGAATTTTAAAAAGAATGGTAACCAGATTGATGGTAGAGGTATAGATCTTCTCGCATCATCAAGTTATCAATATATCGAGGTTCCCTTTAGTTTAATGCAAACTCCCGATACAGTAATTATTGACATACAATCTTCAGGTTGGCAGGATTCTTTACTTTCTTATGTGGGAGCTAATTTAAAAATTGATGAAATTCATTTCAAATCACAACCATTGAATACTGGCATTTTTAATTATGGAAATGGCAATACTATAAGCATTTTTCCAAATCCTGCAACAACTAATATAACAATAGAATGTCCGCAAAAATCGGTACTGACAGCTACCGACATAGAAATTGAAAATATCGAAGGACAAATTATTAAAAATATTACAATAAGCGAAAATAACACAATCATAGATGTTTCGGCATTTCCAAGCGGTATGTATATTGTAAAATGTATAACCGGAAAGGGAATAGAGGTTCGGAAGTTTGTGAAGGAATAAGACAGTTGGCAGTTTTCAGACGACAGTCTGGGGAAAAAAATGTAAAATATTAATCAGCACCTGCAATTAATCTTATTAAAATGATTAACAACAAAGAACACAAAGGTATTGCAAAGGGTAGCAAAGTCAATGAAGATAGGCTTCGCGCTCTTTGCGTATTTTTTCTTTGCGTTCTTTGCGTGAAAAAAACCGATATAAATATAAAATAAATAAGTGAACAGGCGACCATCAAATTTAATTTTAACATTTTACATTTGCTATCATAAATTTGACATAAAAATTTTAAATGTACCTGATAGATCAACATACTAAAAAGATCATGGAAGAGTGCAAGGAAAGGGCGCGCACAGCAGGACTTTCCTTTAGCAACGAGACTTTGGAATATATTGTTACCAACAGGGATATGATAAACCTTTCGCCGAAAAACATGATCCCTACTCTCTATGATTACTGGGTACATGACGTGGAAGTGCTGAAAGAACAGGGGAAATACAAGCTTTATCCTTTTAATCCTTACGAAACAGTTATCAATTCGAGGCCGGCAATTTCATTTTACAACGACAATAACCCCGACTGGCTTAATATTATGATATTTTATCATGTGTTGGCTCATATTGATTTTTTTCAAAATAATATTCTTTTTGAAAATACATGGAAAGATGATTTCGTAGGATTGGCGTTAGCCGACAAACGGCTTATTGAAAATTTGCGAAGCGAACACGGCAGATGGGTTGACTATGTTATAGAATTCAGCCGCAGTATTGATAATATTACCGGTTATTTCAGAAATCTTCCCCATACCGGATTATTAGAAAACAAAAAAACTTCTTCAAAACTTAATTTTTATTTTGAAGTGTTCCTTCAGCAGATATTGAAAGTGCCGCAGCATCAAATATTCAGAGAAATAGACAGGTATAATAGTGTTGAAAATGTGAATCCTGAAATGGCCGAGTCAGTTTTCTTTTCGGAAGTTAGGGTTAAATACCCTGAGTTCCAGGCAAAGTTTGACAATTATGTTGAAACAGAGCCTGAATCAATAGACATCCTGGATTTTATTTGCAAACATTCTCCCTTCCTGAAAAAAGATAATAATAGGTGGATGCAATCAGTAATTACTATTGTAAGAAATACTTCATTATATTTTGCTCCGCAGATACGCACAAAAATCATGAACGAAGGCTGGGCAAGCTATTGGCATGATGAATTATTCAGGAAAGATAATCGCATTAAACGCCATGAAGTTGATTATGCCCGAATAAATGCAGGTGTTACTTCTATTTCGCGTGTTGGCTTGAATCCTTATGCAATAGGTATGAGGCTGATTCAACATGTGGAACAACTTGCCGAAAAAGGAAAGATAAATTATAATTTTCAAAAAATTGATGATTTTTCAGAACGGGATATTTATAATAAAAAAACAGGAAAAGGAAAAGAAGCTATTTTCAGTTTGAGAAAAAATTTCAGCGACTTCATGCTTCTAAATACTTTCGTGGATCAGGATTTTATTAATGATCATGATCTTTTCGTAGTTGGAAAAAGAGTGAACGAAGAGAAAGGCGTTTATGAATATTATATAAAAAGCAAAAAAGCTGAAGACTATAAAAATATGATGCTCGATTCGCTTTACCATCCGCCATTAATAAGAGTGGATACAAAAAAAACAAACGATGACAACCTTTATTTGACTCATGTTTTTGAAGGCAAACAAATTTATAAACCATATATTGCAGAAACCCTGCTTGGGATGGAATATTTATGGAATGGCCAGGTTCAGCTTGAAACAACTGAAATAATAAAAGGCGAAAGCGATTCGGAAGAAGGTTCTTCATACACTTACACGAAGGTACTATATACTATGAAAAACAAAAAAGTTGAAAAAATCAACCTCTGATTGTTATGGTAACAAAGAAAAAAAAGAAGAAAATAACTGTAGATCTTTCAGAGCTTGAAACCAGGGGCAAAAAATTAGAGGCGCTGATCAATCTAAGCAACAGCATGCTTGACACGGAAAAACGCGACTATGTCCATTTCAATGATTTCCTGCACATGGCATCCGAAGAACCTGCTCTTATATTCAGGGATATTTTCCAGTATTTTCACGATATGATGCATTTCTATGTCCCTGAAGGAATAGATGAATACGGGGATTCGGAACATTCTTTCAGTTTTTCACATTATGACTTCACAAAGATGTTTGTTAAAGGATGCGACGATCCTTTTTTTGCAGACCGCTTGTTTGCAAATCGCTTGATGAATCTTATTGAAGAATTTAAAAAAGGTATTCAGAACAATCATATTTATCTTTTTGAAGGTCCTCCGGGAAGCGGGAAAAGTACATTTCTGAATAACCTGCTGCAAAAAATTGAAGATTACAATCGTACAAGAGAAGGTATCTTTTATAAAACTATCTGGAGGCTTGAAATAAAAAAATTAGAAGGACATCCTATTTTTGAGCAGAAAATAGAAGAAGAAAGGGAAAATATATCTTCATCTAAAAAAGACGGGGAATCAAAAAAATATATTGATATAGCCTGCCCTTCAAATGACCACCCCATACTGCAGATACCTAAAGATTACAGACGTGATTTCCTTGAAGAATTGATTCCTGATAAAGCGTTTAAGAAAAAACTCTTCAATTCCAAAGAATATCAGTGGGTGATGAAAGGTAAGCCATGTAGTATTTGCACTTCAATTTACAATATTTTGCTTGATAAGTTAGGCGAACCTCTTGAAGTTTTCAATATGCTTCAAGCCAGAAATATCAGTTTCGACAGACAGTTCGGAAGGGGGATAAGTATTTTTAATCCCGGAGACGAGCATTACATCGAACCCATTAAAGACACCACTTTGCAAAATCTGCTGAACAACCTGCTGAAAAGCGATGAAGTTCATTATGTGTATTCTCACCTTGCTAATACAAATAACGGGGTGTTTGCGCTGATGGATATTAAAGAAAATAATATTAAACGGCTTGTTGACCTTCACGGAATTATCAGCGACGGCGTGCATAAAGTTGAAATGGCCGAAGAACATATTAAATCCATGTTTGTTGGATTAGTGAACCCTGAAGACAAAATACATTATGAAAATGTAAAATCATTCCAGGATCGTATTATTCACATAAACATTCCTTACGTTTTGGATTACGAAACAGAAGTTTCAATATACGTGAGTAAATTCGGCGAAGAAATAAAAAAGAAATTCCTTCCGCGTGTGCTTGAAAATTTTGGAAAAATTATTATCGCTTCCCGCATGGAGCCAGAGTCGTCGGTTATAAGTTACTGGATCAAGGATTTTGATGTTTACAGCAAATATCTTGATGACGACCGTTTGCTGCTGAAAATGGAGTTATATAAAGGGATCATCCCACCGTGGCTCTCGGAAGAGGATGTAAAGAACTTTACTTTAGAAGTAAGAAAAGATCTTATTGAAGAATCGGAACGTGAAGGGAAAAAGGGATTTTCGGGAAGGCAATCGATTACTCTTTTCAACATGTTTTATGCAAAATATGCCGAAAGCGATAAACTTATAACGATGGATATGTTACAGGATTTCTTTGAGGAAAATGAAAAACTTAACGAACTTATCCCGAATGGTTTTATTGATTCGCTTGTTGATATGTACGATTACAATGTGTTGCAGGAGCTTAAAGAATCTATTTATTATTATAGCGAAAAACAAATTTCGCGCGATATCCTGAATTACCTTTTTGCCATTAATTTTGAATCCGGGGCCACGGAAAAATCTGTTTATACTGATGATATTATTGAAATAACAGAAGATTATTTTAAAAATTTTGAGGCGCTTTTCCTTGGCGCTCTCAGTACCTTAACCGAAAGAAAAGAATTCCGTAAAGACATACACAATGAATATGTAACATTTACATTATCGTACGAAATAAAACTTCTTAAAAAAGATATTAAAGAAACAAAATTATACTGTTCTCTTTTTGAAAAATACACACGCAACCTGAAAGAAAATGCCATGACCTCATATTCTCAGAATGATAATTTCAGAAGAGCGCTTATAGATTGCAATAATCAGGGATTTCATTCATACGACAACCTGGTAAAAAATACTATTTCAAGAATGATAAATAATTTAAAAAAGAAGTTCGGTTACTCTACTGAAGGCGCAAAACAAATGGCGCTTTATGTAATAGATAAAAAGTTAGATAAAAAATATTAACTCCAAATTTTCCTCATAGTATTTTTTTATTTTATCACCACTATCTTATCCTTTCCTATAAGTTTATTTCCGGCAGTTGCACGGTAATAATAAATTCCCGGGTTAAGATCGGAACGGGAAATTGAAAAAGTATTTTTGCCACCGAATAATGAATAGCTGAATAATTTCTTTCCCATCATGTTGTAAACTTCGAATATGCCTGTTGTGTTTTCAGGAATTTCATAAACTACCTGCATATTGCCATTGTTGGGATTTGGAATAACTTGTATTGAAGAATTTTCTTTTATAGTATTCACAACATTTGCAGGAACATTTGGATTAACAATTCTTAAATTTTCAGCAGTTGATAAGCACTGTGAATATTTTATTGTAGTGAAATCATAATCCGTGCTGTTGCCCATGCTGTTGGCGCTTACATAAACATTACCATTTGCGCTGACCATAATTTGTGATGGGAAATCGATATCAGTGGCAGGTCCGTTATATGTAACCGTCCATTGAACTTCGCCTTCGCTGTTCAGCTTTTGAGTAGTTATATCAGTATTTTTAGGATCATTAATAGCTGTGGTTCCTGTTATATAGATATTGTCAGCAATATCAAACGCTGCCGATTTAAAAGTAAACATATCTGATGTTAATGAATATTTCTGCCATAACAAACTACCGCCTGTATTATATTTTAGCGTAAGCATGCCCGAATTACCGCTAATGCCTGTATATCCTCCTATATATACTTCGTTTGAATCGTTGCATAAAGCTTTATAAGCATAATCATGAGTATCGGAATTATAAACCGAAACCCAGCTTTGAGTTCCGTTGTGATTATATTTTATTACCGCAATTTCATCGTTTCCGTTACTCCTGTGCGAATGGCCCGTAACAATTACGTTGCCGTTATTATCAGCAGTGCTGGAATATGCGTAATCATCGCCATTGTCAGCGTTGTCATAGCGATCAACCCAAAGCTGCGTTCCGGAAGAATTGAATTTAACAGTCGCCATATCGTAATTAGTTCCCACGCCCTGGCTGTAGCCGGAAGCATAAACATTATTACTGTAGTCAACTGTCAGAGCTGTAAGGTTATCATCCGGTACTGTAGCGGGTCCTGTATAATTTGCCGACCATAATAAATTACCGTTAGTATCATATTTAAGAATAGTGAAAATCTTTTTTCCGTCAGGGCTGGTGCATGACGAAGTTCCGCCTACAATAATATTTCCGGCATGGTCTTGCAAAATACATTTAGCCGATGACTGCGCGCATGTTGAAGGCTGATACTTTTTCACCCATCGTAATGTACCGCTTGAATTATAGCTGAGCGTGGTAAGTAAAGAAACACCTGTGGTATCGCTTTCGCCTGTTATATATATATTACCCGAAGCATCAACAGTTATAGCTCTTGCATTATCGTTTTTAAAGTTGTTTGATGCGCGGTATGTTGCCGCCCATTTTTGTGTTCCCGAAGAATCATATTTAATGGTAAGCATATCGTAAGCTGTAGTATCCGTAGAGGTAGAGCCTGTAACATATATATTGCCCTGTAAATCGAGTGCGGAAGTAAAATCGTCAAGCGAATCGGCACCATTATAACGGGCTACCCATTCCCGGTTTACTGTAGTTGTGTAATAGAGATTAAGCGGGCTTTCGCTTATCCATCGGGCTATTGTTTTATGCGCGGTATCATTCAGTTCTATCCCGCTTTTTGACACTATTGAATACAAAGCGATGGTATCGAGTTGTGCAAGTTCGCTGGAATAAAATCTAAAATTACCGTTTGTATCGGTAACAACCGGCGTACAAATACTATCGGGTAATATTACTCCACCCGACGCTAATACCAAAGTATCACCTGCAACAGGCTTGTCGCCACAGGCAGGGTTTTCTGTTAAGGTGCCGCGTATTGCATTAGTAATGGAGCAGGCATTAAATGCAAATCTGTTTCCTCCTACAAGGCTATCCCCGGAAGTATAGGAAGTATATTGTGAAATATCAAAATTCAAATTACATTCTTCAGGCTTAATAATAAGATTAAATATCGCTTTAATAGCCATTGTTTCCGAAGAATCAAGCTGTATATTGCCGATCCATGAGTGGGGGCTTAACAGATGAATGCTGCTATCGGAGCAAACTTCAACGCCGGAACCTATTCTGCCGCCATTATCCCATTTCTGAAAAAGAGCCGGTCCAAGATCTATTTTAATGCTGCCGTAATTTATGAATGGAGCTTTTGCGGGATTATCAAATTTAAGTTTTATAAGAGCGCTTTTATTTTTAACATTATGAATAATTATTGAAGCAGATTTTCCTGAACCCGGCTCTATAGGTTGAGCGTATTCATCCACAACTGTTAAATTTTTCCAGGCAATGTTATTATTGTTTTTCACATTGCCATTTAAATCAGTAGTTTCTGCTGAAGCCATAGGATCGTTACCTGTCACTATGCGGGCTAACAAACAAAAATGCCAGGGTTCGGTATTAATGCCTGTATAATCGGCAGGGTTAGTCGGAAACCATGGAAATACAAGAATCTCAGAGGCGCCGGGCTGAATAACAGGGATGGTTTGTGTGGCTATAATGTCACCTGCTAAAGCAACCGGAGTACCCGGATCAAGGTCAATACTGCCATCCCAGCTATCGGGCCAGGATAAACCCGTTGACGCTTTTGCCCAGCGCAAATTCAATTGTTCGGTTCCCTGCGATGCCAGGCAGCCCCTGTTGTGAACCTTCACATAAACATAATTCGGAACCGTGGGAGAATATTCAGGGTTTTGCTGCACTTCGTTGGTAAGACCATCATTTTGATTGCGCGTCCAGATATCTTCGCTTACCCACATTGGTCCGGTATCGTAGTTGGGTTCTATGCCTAAATCTTGTGGGGTATCTTGTATATATAGATCGGTACATGGGCCTTGCCCGGTAAGGCATAAAATCCATTGAATAATTTGTTGGCGGGTTTTATTTAAATCCACATCCCCTAAATCGGATGTTTTCAAAATGTCCAGATAATGTTGTGCATCCATATAATGACTCCCTGTATGTGCATCTATAAGTTTTTGAAGAGTTGTAAGGTACCTGATATCGTCCACGCCTTCACGCCATCCTTCCCATTGAATTGTTCCAATTACTCCATTTACTGTGGGATATGCCATGACGTGGTCACGATAGCCAGAATTAGCAACATTAATATTAAATGGATTATCGAAATCATCCCAGATATTATTAAATCCGTGCTGATAGGCATAATCCATTGCTCCATCATAATCGTTCTGCCAGAGAAAAAGTCCATAGTTTCTGCGGTAAATCTCCGGGTTTTCCACTCCACACTGCGGGTTTCCATAAGAAAATATCTTATGTCCATTACTGTTATACGCCGAATCTAAGTCGGGACCGGTGTAATATGTCTCTGGTGAAACAATTGCCAAATCCAGAATATTCGCTACTGAATCCGCCTGCTCCGGACTCTGAGCATCAAAAACTTTTCCTTCTGCATTATTAACCGCTTTTATTTTAGATCTTTGATTTGAATCATTAACACTCTGTTCGTCAGGTGCGTATATATATAAATTAGACACCCCATGATTATTCATACAATTTGTAATATTAATAACAGCATTTTTTAAAGAAATTGTATCCATATCAGCAGATGGTCCTATGTTTATGCCCAAATAATACAAAGCCTGCCGATCCATTCCGTTAGCATTTCTTATTTCTAAAACTTTTCCTATCCCTGTTGTATCATAGCTTTGATAAACGGTAGGATTTGTTACCCCATGTTTTATAAGGTCTTCCATTTCGTTAGTGAACTGCGCATCACTCTTCCACTCCGAAGTTATACTTCCAGGGTTATATAATTTTCCCCTGTAATAAATACTATAGGTCAAATACGGTTCGGAAAGAGTTATCGGCAAAACATTTACTGTTAGATCAATCACGCCGATAGTAACTGAACCATTTTTTAACGTGATGGTACCGTTATAAACACCCGGTTGTGCGTTATCGGGTATCTTTATGGTAATCCAGAATTGTTTATTGGTTCCGGAGGCAATGTTCACGGGAAGAAGAGTATCTGAGTCTTTCACAGGAAAAGAATCGACAGAAACTATTCCGTTACTGTTGTTAAAGTCATGTATACTGTCATGTATACCTGAGGTGTCGCTTATTTCAATATATCCGGGAAACGGCGGCAGCTGAAGCGGCGGCAGCAGCGGTAGCCTGAGATAATTATCAGTAGTGTCAATTATAACCAAACTGTCATCATTAAGCAGAAGTTCCGGAGTTAAAACATTACCATCAGTATATATGGTACTATCCGACGCCTGGTACCAGCATTTCACTACTTTGATGTCAATATTTTCGGCAGGGATATTTCCAGTAGTTCCAATAAGTGAAGTGGGTTCTATTACCAAATCAGTAATATCATTGGCAAGCGCTTTGACAGTAAAACTTGCCGGTTCATATTCGCCCTGTGATGCAGAAATAAATATTGTATTTGAAATATAAGCATCAGGAATATCTGAATAGGGTAATATCTTTGTTTCAGTTATAGGCGGGGTAACATAAATTTTTATGTTTTGAGTAAATACACTGTTATT
>CAINEZ010000563.1 GCA_903847905.1 uncultured Bacteroidota bacterium | reverse complement strand
CAGTTTATCTATTTCTTTTTCAATAAATTTTAATCTTTAATTTTATAAAATATTTTACTAAAATTAATTAAATATGATGAAAAAAATTACAATCATTACATGTATTGCGATTCCTGTTATTGCATATTTTACTACAAACAACAACGATGCACTGAGCAGAAGTAATGGTTCGCCGGGCAGTTACAGCAGTTCGCCGGGTGATGCCAACAAAGATTGCACCTACAACTGCCATGGTGGTTCAGCATCTGTGGTAACCGGATGGATTACTTCAACAATTCCTGTAACAGGGTATGTTCCACTTACAACTTATACTATATCCGTTACTTCTTCGGGTGTAGAACAAAAAGGATTTGAGGTAACCGCTGAAAACAGTTCAAATAACAAGGTCGGAACTTTTATTGCAGGAATGGAAACTAAACTTGTTAATTCAAGTAAGGCGGTAACACATCAAGCCTCCAGTGCTACAAATCCCAAAACATGGACTTTTCAGTGGACGGCGCCTGCTACCGGTTTAGGTCCTGTTACTTTTTACGGTTCTTTCGCTTTAGGAAAACTGATAACGAAAAATACTACTTATGTTGTACCTGAAAGCAATGTTGGATTGAACGAAAATTCTACTAATTCTAACTTTGCTGTTTATCCGAATCCTATAAAAGATAAGCTTTATATAAATTATTCTGTTGAAACTGCATCTAAAGTTGAAATATACATATATTCACTTGAAGGGAAAAAAGTCGCTTCGCTTTTTAACAGCGAAAAAGAAAGTGGGAGTTATATTCAATCTTACGATTTGAATAATATTGCAGTTCAAGGTGTGTATGTTGTTAATCTAAAAATTGCTGATAAATCATTTTTAAAAAAGATTGTAATTGAATAAAGGACGTAATGAAAAATATGTATTTTAACCCGTTGTACTATAAAATATATAAAAGATTTATTGTCAGACTGAGTTTATCGAAGTCATATTTCGACAAGGCTTCGATTAGCCTTAGATAAGCTCAGGCTGACATTGCTCAACCAACATGACACTTGATTATTAATCAGCTACAATTTCAATAGTACAAGGCGTTATTTTAATTAATTGGAATGATTTGATACTTTTGTAATGAATTAAATATTTTGTAAAATGTTAATTATAGGTATTGCGGGGGGCTCCGGCTCCGGAAAATCTACCGTTGTAAAACAGATCATCAAACGCCTTCCAAAAGATTCTGTTACAATTATTCCCCAGGATTCTTATTATAAGGACAACGGGCATCTTTCGCCTAAAGCAAGGGCATTGAAAAATTTCGATCATCCTTCATCTATCGAATTCAGTTTACTTAATAAACATATAGATCTTTTGCGCGAAGGTATAACAATAGGGATGCCCGTTTATTCTTATCTTACCTGCGCCCGATCAAAAGAAATAATACCTGTTGAACCTAAAGATGTGATTATTATTGAAGGGATACTAATTCTTACAAACCCCAAAATGCGGAAAAGGCTTGATGTGAAAGTTTTTGTTGATGCCGATCCCGATGATAGGCTTATGCGTATTATTAAAAGAGACATTGAAGAAAGAGGACGCTCTTTTCAGCAGGTACTTGATCATTATGAAAAATTTGTAAAACCAATGCACCTGCAGTTTATTGAACCCACCAAGCGATATGCTGACATAATTGTCCCGCAGGGCGGAGCAAATCATGTTGCGATAGATATTCTTACCTCAAGAATAAAAATGAACCTGAATAAATAATATATAACCATTCTGTCAACAGTAAAAATAAAATGCCACAGATTACACAGAGTAAAAAATAAAAGAATTTATACAAAGAAGAAAGTATATAAAACTTGTCTATCAGCAGTAATAAGGGTATGCATGAAAATATACAAGCAATTGTGTAAAGGGTTTATTGAAATAGTTAATAAAGATGAAATTGAATATGAGTTCAAGTGTAAAAATCAAAAATCTTCGTTCTTATGTCATTTTAAAATGTGTTAAAGAACAATTTTATAATCTGTGCAATCTGTTGCTGTAATTGAGTTACGAAAATATATTTGTCAGAAGAAGTATCAAAAAGTTTAATATTTGCCTTTAGGAATTGCAGCTATCAATTTTTTTGTATAATCAGTAGCAGGGTTTGAATAAATTTCGTCCGCATCTCCGTATTCTATTATTTTCCCGTCATTCATAACAATCATCCTGTCCGACATAAATTTCACAACTGAAAGATCGTGAGATATAAAAATGTAAGTAAAACCAAATTCCCGTTTCAATTCATTAAGTAAATTCAATACTTGCGCTTGTATTGAAACATCAAGCGCAGAAACTGATTCATCGCAAATAATAAATTCGGGGTTCAATGCAAGGGCTCTGGCAATACAAATTCTTTGTCTTTGTCCGCCCGAAAATTCATGCGGGTAACGGTTAAAATGATTTTCAGACATATTCACTTTTCGGAGCAATTCCATTACTTTTTCTTTTCGCTGCTTTTCGTTTCCCAGGATATTATGAACACGCATAGGCTCCATGATAGCGCTACCAATATTAATCCTGGGATTAAGCGATGAATAAGGATCCTGAAAAATAATCTGGAAGTTTTTTCTGACTTTTCGCATTTCCTTAGGTGGAAGACAGGCAATATCAACATTTTTAAAAATTACCTGTCCCGCAGTTGGCTCAATCAGCCGGAGTATAGTTCTCCCCAGTGTTGTTTTTCCGCAACCTGATTCACCAACAAGTCCAAGCGTTTCGCCGGGATATACCCGAAAACTTACATCATCAACAGCTTTGATATAATGTCGTGTATTATTGAAAATACTTTTTCTTATAGGAAAATATGTTTTAAGATTTTTTATTTCAAGTATTGGATCTTTTGAATAAAGCTGTTTATGTAAGGATTTGCGTTCATCATTTGTAACGATTAAACTTAAAGTAAATTCATTGATGGTTTGTTTTTTTTCTGAAATAATTTCATTCATATTTTCGTCCATGAAATCAGATACTACGGGAAGTTTCTTAAGACGTTTTTCCATCACTGGTCTGCAGGCAAGCAACCCTTTTGTGTACGGATGACAAGGATTTGAAAAAATATCATTAACACTGCCTCTTTCTACTATTTTTCCTTTGTACATTACCAATACTCTGTCTGCAATTTCAGCAATAACAACAAGATCGTGCGTAATAAAAATAATACTCATCTGATGTTTTTGTTGCAGTTTTTTCATCAGTTCAAGAATGGTTTTTTGTACAGTAACATCCAATGCTGTTGTGGGTTCATCGGCAATAAGCACAGAAGGATTACAAGAAATAGCCATTGCTATCATTACTCTTTGCTTCTGCCCACCCGATAATTCATGCGGATAAGAGTTAAAAATTGCTAAAGGTCTTGGTAATTGGACTTCTTCAAATAAGCTGATGGTTTTTTCTTTTGCTTTTTTTGCAGATAATTTCAGGTGTAACTCAATCGCTTCGGCAACCTGTTTACCGCATTTTATCACTGGATTCAACGAAGTCATCGGTTCCTGAAAAATCATAGCAATCTCTTTTCCTCTGTATTTCCGTATCTGTTTTTCCTTTAATGACAAGAGGTCTGTCGAATTACCATTGTAAAAAATAATATTTCCGGAAGAAATTTTTCCTGGTGGCGAAGCAATAAGCCGCATAATTGAAAGTGATGTTACGGATTTGCCCGAACCTGATTCTCCAACAATTCCAAGCGTTTCCCCTTTATTCAAAATAAAACTCACATCATTTACCGCTTTGATAATTTTTCCTTCGGTAGAAAATTCAGTGATAAGATTTTTTACTTCAAGCAAAGGAGTGGTATTCATTTTAAAAAATTTAATATATAATTATAAGTATTAGCTTGCATGGTTAACATATTAAAGACTAATTTACTCTTCGGTTATAAAATTTAAACGCAGAGAACCGCTGAGTTCCGATAGCTATCGAAATCGCAGAGAGCCGCAAAGTTAAAGATTATTAACTAAAAATTATCATTAGTGTCCGACTAAATTTTAAAACAATTTAAATTGATAAACTGGAACGGCTTCAACAACTCTCCATGCAAAAATAGGTTTTTTAAGGAACTCTATCAAATCAACATAACTCATCAAATGTAAACGGATAATAGT
>CAINEZ010000562.1 GCA_903847905.1 uncultured Bacteroidota bacterium | reverse complement strand
TTTTCAATACTAATTCTTATAAGCCTTTTGTTTCTGCCTTTCTATGCAATGGGAATTCAACCGCCTATGCATGTTAATAATATTATTTCTCTTTTCTTTTTTTTACTTTGGTTTTTTTATCTTGCAATTGTCGGACAATATTTTTATGTAAATAGAGTACCTTTGTTTTTAAATATTCAATTGAATAAATTTCCTATTCTTGTTCTTTTATCAGTAATTCTTTTTTATACAGGAATTATTAAAAGTCCATCAGGGAATTTTTCTTTAATGGGAAATACTACTAAAGCCTGGAGCGATCTTATTTATAAAGCTAAAGGATATGATGATGAAATGCAACACAGACTGAATCTTATTAGCAAAGCAAAAACCGAAAAAAAAGATACAGTGATATTTCAATCATTAAAATATAAACCGGAAACAATTTTTTTTATTGATATTACCGATGATCCAGCATATTGGTTAAATCAATGCTATTCGAGCTATTATAAAATTAAAGCAGTAAAAAATAATGATTAATGCGAATCAGGATTTAAAATATTTCATTGAAAATGACAACTGTAGAAATAATAAAAATAGAACGCTGATGACACAGATTCCGCATGTGCAGAATGATTAACACTGATTTTATTTTATTTGCGATTATCAGTTAAATCAGCGTTATCCGCGTCCCATTAAATAAATTTCAACTATTGATTTGCATAATTAAAATAAAAATTGATGGCATCATTTATTGAAAATATTATTTCAGATGTTTTTAAAAAATATTCTGCCGAAGAAATCGGAAAGCTGTGCTTTGTATTTCCTAACAGGCGCGCAGGGCTTTATCTTAAAAAACATATTTCACAAAAAATAAAAAAAACTATCTGGTCGCCATCAATATTTTCCATCGAAGATTTTGTTTGTCATATTACAGGGCTTGAAATTGCCGACCAGACCACGCTTTTATTCGAGTTCTATAATATTTACAAAAAAGCAGAAGGCGCAAACCTGCCTGCCCTGCCTACCGGACAGGCAGGCGGCAAGGCAGAAGTCCAGTCGTTCGATAAGTTTATTAACTGGGCGCAAGTTCTTTTAAACGATTACAACGATTCCGACATTAATCTTTCTGATACTGAACAGCTTTTTCAATATCTTAATGAGGCGAAAGCAATAAGTCTTTGGAACCTTGAGAAAGCGCCATTGACAGATCATGAAAAAGATTATCTTAATTTTTACAATTCTTTAAGCAGGTATTATAAGGATCTTTCTAAATCGCTTCTTGATAAAAAAACCGGATACCAGGGTTTGATAAATAAAAAAGCAGCGGAGCAGATTGAAAAATATTGCGATTCGTCACCATTTGTAAAAATTATTTTTGCCGGTTTTAATGCTCTTACTGCATCCGAAGAGAAGATAATTAAAACGCTGATTAATTCGGGAAAAGCAGAAATATATTGGGATGCTGATAATTATTATATAAAAAATGAAATTCACGAAGCAGGCACATTCATCAGAAAATATATCAGGGAATGGAATTTAAAAGAATTCAACTGGCTGGAAAATTGTTATGAGGACGATACCAAGAACATTACCATTACAGGTGTCCCTTTGCAAATGGGGCAGTCTGAACTTGCAGGACAACTTCTGTCTGAAATGAATGACACTAATGCAAACTTCGAAAATACTGCACTTGTGCTGGCTGATGAAAGAATGCTTATCCCTGTGTTGTATTCAATTCCCGAAAATGTAACGGATATAAATATAACAATGGGTTACCCGCTTTCGTATTCTTCAGTCCATTCTCTGTTTATGAATATTTTCACGTTGCATGAAAATTCAGAAAAATACAGTAGCGCAAAAACCATCCGCTTTTATCAGAAAGATATTATCAACCTTTTTAATCATCCGTACCTTAGAATGCCCGGTTCGGTAAAAGAAAGAAATTCCTTACTTGCAGCATTCTCAGATAGAATTAAAAAAAGCAACCGTGTGTTTTTTACCGGCGATGAAATTATTTCACTTCTTAAAGATCCGGTTCTTTGTTCATTATTTCAAATTGTTCAGAATAATCCAAATGAACTGCTTAAAAAATTTACATCACTTATTGAAATGATAAGGGATAACATTATTAATGTAGAACAAAATGAAACTTTAAATTCCGGTATTGATACTGAATTCCTTTTCCAATATGCCGTAATTATTACAAAGATCAGGAACCTGGTTAATGAATATGGTTTTATAAGCGATATTAAAACACTACGAAAAATATTTTCAAGCCTGGCAGAAACAACTTCGATCCCGTTTTACGGTGAACCGCTTAAAGGCATGCAAATAATGGGAATGCTTGAAACCCGTACACTCGATTTTGAAAACGTCATACTTCTTTCAGTGAATGAAGGCATACTTCCCGCGGGAAAATTTCAAAACACTTTTATCCCTCACGACATTCGCAAAGAAATGGGATTAAGCACTTACAGGCAGAAAGAATCGATCTTTGCTTATCATTTTTATCGTTTATTACAGCGGGCGAAAAATATTCATATTATTTACAACACTCAGCCGGGTAATTTTATAGGCGGTGAAAAAAGTCGTTTTATTTCACAAATTTGCGAAGAACTTCCAAAATATAATGCTAAAATAAAAATTCAGCAGAAGCTTCTTGTCAACGAATCTTCGCTTGTTCAGGAAAAAGATGAAATCACGATTATCAAATCAAAAGAAATTTTAAATGATCTGAAACATCTTGCAAAAAATGGATTTTCTCCATCAGCGCTCAATACTTACATCAGTTGTCCTTTAAAGTTTTATTTTCAATATATTGAAAAAATAGAAGAAACCGAAGAAGCCATAGAAACTATAGATGCCGCCACACTCGGCAGCGCTGTTCATTTTGTTCTTCATGAACTTTATAAAGATTTCAAAGGAAAAACATTGATTACTGAGGACATAAAAAAAATGTTCAAACATGTGGAATCGCTAACAAGGAAAGGGTTTAAAGAATATTATCCTGATGGCGATATGGATGCAGGGAAAAATCTTCTTATAGCAAAAGTTGCTGTTAAATTT
>CAINEZ010000561.1 GCA_903847905.1 uncultured Bacteroidota bacterium | reverse complement strand
ACAACCTAACTTTTCTGCCATAACAATATCGCTTTCTTCCGAATCGCCAACTATACAAATAGAATCCTTAGATAAATTATGGTCTTGAATGATTAAATTTATCATAAAAGTATCTGGCTTGCCTACAATAAAATCGGCTTTTCTACCGCTTGCTAATTCAATAGCTTTAACTAATGGTCCACAGCCCGGCATTTTATACCCACTTTCAATTGGATAACTCGCATCTAAATTGCAAGCAATTAACTTACACTGAAGATTACGTTGTAAAACCATTGAAGCTTGCGCTAAATGATGGTAAGAAAAATTAATATTCATCCCAATCACAACTGCATCAAATAATATTTCAATATTATCTTCATGAAATACATTGAATGAATTTGATTTTAAAGCATTTTCTAATTCTTGAGAACCACAGCAAAATAATATTTTATAACCTTTTTGATTTAAAAATATTGGCGTTGCTTCTAAACAACAATAAATATTATCAGGTATAATAGATAATCCCAGTTTTGCTAACTTTTCAATAATTTGAATCTTGTTTTTTGAGGAGTTATTGGTAAAATATAAAACAGAATAGCCTTTATCCTCAAGGTAACTTATTATTTCTTTAGCCCCACTTATTAGATTATCACCGTAATATATTGTTCCGTCTAAATCAAATACGACTGATTTAATATGATTATTCAATTCTTCCACCTACTTCTTTTATTAATTTTTCATATCGGGATTGTAATACTTCTATTCTGATTTTATCTTCATTATGAATCATTCCATAAAAATCACGTTTGTTTTTTAACCACATCAGCTCAAACCCAACAGCTTTTAAAATACCTTTATAAGCTTCTTCTTTAAATGTATCAGGACATTTAAACAAAACTTTTCGGGTTTCGTATTTATCTAAACATCCCTTGGGGAGATTACGGAAAAATGGTAATGAGTCTATTCCAACACCACCACCGATTACAGTTTCCAAATTTCGTTTTTTTGATTTGGGAAGTAAATCAATTGCAATATCGAAAAGGGGTTTAGTATTTATATCATCACGAGTAAAACCCAATGAACATGACATATCACCTCTTCCGTAAACTATACCATCTAATTCATTTATATTAGGAAGTTCGAGCATTTTATCGAAATTATTATATCCATCAATTGTCTCAACATTAATTAAAAAAGAAATATTCTCTATCTCTTCTTGAGTAAATGCAAATTTAATGACACTAAGGTACTTTGTTAAAGCGTAAGCAGACTCAATCATAGGGGCAACAATACGTGTAACACCAATTGATCTGGCATCGTAGAGATCTTTGAGAGCTTCGCAGCCTCCAATCTTTATAGTTAAATCCAAACCAGCTTTTGTAATAACTTCTTTTAAGCGAAGTGCTTCTTCCATACGCGTACCTTCGGCTTCAAACTCTGCTTTAATACCAATTACATGATGGTTTTCTTTTAAATCTTTTAAAACATCAACCATTTTCTTTTCAAGTACATTCATATTTCAAAATTTATTTATTTAATTTATCATATTGCTTTTAAATTCTTCCCTGTCGAGAAATGGAGACATATCTTCTAAAGGTTTTGAAATCATTTTTCCATCAGCAAGTTTTTCGGAAGAGAGTTTTGGTTCAAATTTCTGATTTGGATTTATCATTACTTCACATATTACCGGTCCTGTATGTAATAATACATTATTAACATTAATTTTTATTTGATTATGTTTAATAATTTTAAATATTTTAATTCCGTATGCTTTTGCAATCTTTTTAATATCCGGAAAACTTACACCGCTTTTAAGATCACAACCAATTCTTCTTCCGTCAAAATAGCTATCCTGAGTTTGTTTTTGGGAGAGGTATCCATAATTGTTAAGATAAAATATTTTTATAGGGAGTTGGTGATGCACGATGGTTTGTAATTCTTGAATATTCATTTGAATGCTACCATCACCGGTAAGACAAACAATATTCTTTTTTTTACCTGTAGCAATAGCAGCACCTATAGAGGCGGGTAAATCATAGCCCATAGTTGCACAACCCGAATTCCAGAACATTCTTTGATTTTGTTTTACAGATACTGCCTGAAAAGACATAATACATGCGCTTCCATTTCCACCTACAAATATTTCATTTTCTGAAATCAATTTTGTTAAATTGTTAATAAATAAGTAAGGATTGACTCCGTTAGTATCATCAATATATTGAGGTAATACAATGGGGTATTTATTTTTTCTGATTTTGCACCAATCAATCCATTTAAGATATGATTTACTTATATGTTTTAAATTAACACTTAATGTCTCGATGAAATCTTTAGCATCTGCATTTACTGAAATATCTGGCTTCGTTGTTGGTTTTAGTAATTCATTATTATCAATGTCAACATATATCTTTTTCGCATTTTTTCCGAAATCTTTCCAATTATAGCTAACTTGTCTTAAATTATTTCTTGAGCCTATTGAAAGAATTAAATCAGCATTTTGTAACGCAAAGTTTCCAGCCCTATCACCAGAAGTACCAATTCTTCCAATATAGCAGGGGTGATCAGAATGTATTAGGTCTATTCCGTTAAAGGTTGATAAAACAGGGATTTGAATATCTTCCAATAAATCGAGGAATATTTTTTGCGCTTTTGCAATCCTGATGCCATGCCCCGCAATAATTACCGGACGTTCTGCTTTAATTAAAAGTTTATGGATTTCTGTAATTTGTTGGTTTAATAAATCTCTATCAAATTTTATTTCATCTTCTTTTTTGTCGTAACCCCTGAGTTTATTTTCATCAATAATTGCTCCCTGTACATTTAAGGGTATATCCAGCCATACAGGACCCGGACGCCCATTGGTAGCTATATATATTGCCTTATCAAGATGATATTTTATTTCTTTTGGATCATTAACCATTACCGCATATTTAGTAATCGGCTTTACCACACTTACTATATCTACCTCCTGGTCTCCAAGTTGTCTCAAATTGATTTCCCTACAAGAATCAATGGATGTTTCGTGTTTTATCTGCCCTGAAATATACAGCACAGGTACGGAATCTGTCCATTGTCCCATAACACCGGTTAATGTGTTCAATCCCCCAGGTCCGGTTGTTACATTAACAACTCCTAGTTTTCCGGAAGCTCTCGAATAGCCTTCTGCTGCTATTGCACAAGCTTGTTCGTGATGATTAAATATACAATTTATTTGTGGGTGTTTTCCGAATGAATCATTAAGGTGCATAGCGCCACCACCTGTAATTATAAATATATCACTTATACCGTATTCGGAAAGCCTATCAGCAATATAGTCTGTAACTTTTATCATTAATAAATATTCCTTTCTTTTTCTATTTAAGTTTGCATCAAATTTAATAATTGTTTTTATTTATCAAAAAGTAAAAGGTTTTTGTTTATCAAAGCTCTATTGTCAAAATACCATTTGTAAAGTAATTCTACAGATTTAAATATATCCATAGTTTTATAATTTTTGTATTCATTTTTTATTCTGCTGTTATCACCAGAATATTCTAACCCCATTCCAGGTTGCGCTATTTTAACAGGCAAATCTTTATTGGATATTTTTAATACTATTTTTGCCAGCTTAAGTAATTCTATAGAATTATCAGGGGTTACATTATAGCTCTTGAATTGTAATTTATTTTCAATAATAAAATCAAGAACATTTATAAAATCATCTATATAAATAAAATCAAATTTTCTGTTTTGTTTAATAGTAATCGGCAAATCAAAAATTGCTTTACAAATTGCATTCGATATAAATCTAATAGCATAGTCTTCATATTTACCAAAGATACTAAATACACGTAAATCAACGATATTTTCCGAATTATTAATGTAAGTTTCGCAAACATATTTTGTAAAGCCATGCTCATCTTCGGGAATATGAGCGCCAAAATATTCCTCTTTTACTTTTATCAGAGCATGACTCATATCATAAATAGCTCCGGAGCCAAGAATTATTACCTTTTCAAATCTGTCTTCAAATTTTACCAGGTTAAAAAACTGCCGACAATTTGAATAAAATAAATTCACATGGTCTTTTGCATTCCTATGCCCGGGTTTGACTGCCGAGTGGACAAGTATGTCAAATGATTGATTTGATAAATATGACTTTACTGAATCGCTGTCAATCAAATCAAATTCTTTATGAGTTGGCGCAAATACTTTATATTTTTGATTTAAAAATGATTCAATTATATTCCTTCCTATGAAACCACTCCCCCCTGTTAATAATATCTTTTTCATAATTTTAAACTAAATTTAACTTTTACACATTCTTATCAAAATTATATTTTTCTATATTCTTGCAGATATAAAAATTGACTGACTGATTTTATTTACAAATGGAATT
>CAINEZ010000560.1 GCA_903847905.1 uncultured Bacteroidota bacterium | reverse complement strand
CCAAATTTCACCTTTTGGGTGATATAAAAGACATCCTAAAGCTCTGTTTTATCAACATCTTTAGGTGTCTTTATTAACTTGTTTGCGACTTTTGGGGAATTGTTAAATATTTTTCATGAAATAGAAAAGATAATTAAGTTATAAAAATGGTTTGTATCTTTGAAAAAAAATCTTGTTATGGAAAAAATTACAAAGAAATATACGAATGGCGAAATTACCATTGTCTGGAAACCCCACCTATGCATACATGCCGCTATATGCTTTACAGAATTACCTAAAGTTTTTATTCCATATCAAAGACCATGGATAGAAATGAGTGGCGCTACTACCGAAGAAATAATGGATACAGTTTCAAAATGTCCTACTCAAGCTATTTCTTATTATTGGAATAATAAAAGCCAACAAGATCAAAAAATAGAAGAAGAAAAAACTAAGGTTATCATCATTAAAAACGGACCATTTCTGGTAAAAGGTTCATTTAAAATATTAGATGTTGACGGCAATGAAATTGTATCAGAAAATACTGCCTCGCTTTGTCGTTGCGGACACACCAAAAACAGACCATTTTGCGATGGTTCGCATATACATCATAATTTTAAAATTGACGATAGTAATTCCGAGGGATCAGTAAAGTAATGAATTATCTATTGAATAAAACTTTTAAAACCTCCGAATATTTAAGAATAGAAAATTTATTAAAATCCTGCTCCTGCGCTACTCTTAAAAGACAAGGGATACCTGAATACGTAAGAATATAATTTTCGGAAGATTCATTTTTTTCTCCATTAAAAACAATTCCCTTTACCTGAATATTGCGGGTTTTCAATGCTTCAATTGAAAGCAGTGTATGGCTTATGCTTCCGAGATAATTCTGAGAAACAAGTATTACTTCTGCATTAAATTGTTTTATAAAATCGAGCATTAAAAAATTATTATTCAGAGGAACCATAAGTCCACCTGCGCCTTCAATAATCAAATGATTTTTTGTTTCAGGAATTTTGAAATTACCAGGATTGATTTTAATATTTTCTATTCCCGCTGCATAATGCGGAGATGCAGGTGTTTTGAATTTATAAGTTTCTGAATGAAATTTTGAAATACTATTACTCACCAAACTTTTTACAAAATCAGTATCAGTGAAATCAAAATTGCCTGCCTGAACAGGTTTCCAGTAATCGGCTTTTAATGCTTCAACAAAAATTGCAGAAACTATTGTCTTTCCAACTCCCGTACCAATGCCTGTAATAAAATATTTTTCCATTTTAAATTAATTTACTAATGTTATGTAAACATTAAATCAAATTAAAAAATATTTTTTGAAAATAAATTTCATTTTACTTTTCTTTGTCTTGACACAAAGTAAAGTAACAAAAGAAAAGTCAAGACCTTCAGATATTTTCTGTAAAAACTACGATTTGATTTTCTTCCCCGAAAAAAACTCATTCGTCCGTCAGCCGACGGACGAATTCAAACAGCTTTTTCTTAGCTCAATCCGTCGCACAAAATCAAATCTTGTTTTACAACGAAAATATCTGAAGGTCGAATTTCTATTTCAAAACTCAACTTCCCAAATTTAGCTTTATAGACAATTTTGTGAAAATATATTTTTAATATTATGTAATATCAACAGTTAAAATAATTTTTCTATTGTTTCAGCAAGCATTTTTATTTCATCCTCTGAATTAAAAGAGTGAATGCAAATCCTTAATCTCTCTTTTCCGGCAGGCACAGTAGGATTCATAATCGGACGAACATCAAATCCTTTTTTTTGAATTTTATTTGCAGCATCTATTACATTTTCATTTCCCGGAATAATTATGCACTGTATGGGGCTTGAACTTTCGATTAAATTATTTTTTTCATTTTTCCGCAATAATTTTTTAAATAATTTAATATTATTATGCAACGACTGATTTGCTTCTTCACTTTCGGAAAGCAAGGCATACGCGCATCTTATTGCAATAAGAGAATGATAAGGCAATGCTGTAGTATAAATAAATGAGCGTGCAAAATTTATAAGATAATCTTTCAATAACTTGCTTCCTGTAATTGCGGCGCCATGTGTCCCCAAAGCTTTTCCATAAGTATGAATCCGCGCAAAAACTTTTTTTTCTAAAATAAGATCGCTAACACAACCATTGCCGGCCGATCCAAAAACACCTGTTGCATGAGCTTCGTCAACGATAAGGTTTGCATTATTGTTTTCACAAAATGCAGCCAATTCTTTAAGCGGAGATTTATCGCCATTCATTGAATACACGCTTTCGACTGCTACATATACATTTCCATTTGCCAGCTTTATAATTCCGTTCAGATGCTCAATATCATTATGCCTGAATGAATAAGCTTTTGCATAACTCAAACGAATACCATCACGGATGGATGCATGAACAAGTTCATCATAAAATATGGTATCGCCTCTTTTCGGAACAGATGAAAAAATTCCGATATTCGCATCGTATCCCGAATTGAAAAGTAAAGCAGATTCTGCATTATGAAATGATGCAATATATTCTTCAAGGCTTTCGGTAATAGCTGAATTACCCGATATGAGGCGTGAACCTGTTGAGCCTTCAAAAACATGTTTTGGTTGTTTCTGATTAAACTCAAGTATTTTTGCACGTAAAGAACCAGTAGAAGAAAAACCCAAGTAATCGTTTGAACAAAAGTCAACCATGTCCTGCAGAATTTTTAATGTTCTGAATGAGCCGTCGTTCCTGCGTTTATCAAGAGCGTCTTTTAAATATTTTTCTGATGAAATCAAAGTTATTTTAGATTTTATGATTTTAAAATTTGTAATTTATTAAAGAGGATTTTTTTAACGGTAAGCAAGTTTTAGTAGTATCCTTTTCCATTTATACAATGTCTTACACCTCCCCGGGGGTTTTTCATGTCACCTTTATACCTTGGAATTACATGACAGTGAAAATGAAAAATAGTCTGACCTGCTGTTTCACCGCAATTCATCCCGATATTGTATCCGTCCGGTTTAAATTCATTTTCAATAATATCTTTTGCCTTTTCTATGGCATTGGTCAAATGCATTTTTTCTTCTAATGAAAGCGAGAAATAGTCAGGCTTTTCTTCATTACTAATGATCAATAAGTGACCTGGCGATACAGGGTACAGGTCTT
>CAINEZ010000559.1 GCA_903847905.1 uncultured Bacteroidota bacterium | reverse complement strand
GGGAACTATTACTTATGAATGGCAAACGAATGCCTCTGGAAGCTATGTTACCATTCCATCTGCAACAGCAGCTACTTATCAGCCGCCTGCACTTACCGCTACAACCAGTTATCAGAGAAGAACTGTTTCTACGCTTAGCGGTAATATTTGTTATTCAGACTACACTACTCCTGTAACAATAACAGTAAATGCTGTCGTAACCGCTGGAACTATTGGAACAGCTCAGACAATTTGCAATGGCTCTACACCAGCCTTGCTTACATCAACATCAGCCGGAACGGGACCTGGAACAATAACTTATCAATGGCAAACGAATGCCACTGGAAGCTATGTTACTATTCCTGGCGAAACAGGAGATACTTATCAGCCACCTGCCCTTACTGCTACTACAAGTTATCAGAGAAGAACGGTATCTGTGAGCGGAGGTATTACCTGTTATTCAGCCTATACTACAGCAATAACTATTACTGTTCAGTCCATACCTACAGCGGGCTCAATAGGAACTGCGCAAGCAATATGTTACAATACCACGCCAGCCCTGCTTACATCAATAACAGCCGGAACGGGATCGGGAACTATTACTTATGAATGGCAAACTAATGCCACTGGAAGCTATGTTACCATTCCTGGTGAAATAACATCTACTTATCAACCGCCTGCACTCATTACTACTACCAGCTATCAGAGGAGAACAGTTTCAACGCTAAGCGGTAATATATGTTATTCAGCCTATACCACAGCGGTAACTATTACTGTTCAATCCATACCAACAGAAGGCGGCATAGGAACGGATCAAACAATATGCTACAATACCTTGCCAGCCTTGCTGACATCAACTCTAGCAGGAACAGGCTCAGGAACTATAACTTATGAATGGCAAACGAATGCCAGCGGCAGCTATGTTACCATTGGCTCTGCAACGGCAGCTACATATCAGCCGCCAGCTCTTACCGCAACTACCAGTTATCAGAGGAGAACAGTTTCAACGCTTAGCGGTAATATATGTTATTCAGCCTATACCGCGCCTGTAACAATAACAGTAAATGCCGCTGTAACCGCAGGAACTATAGGAACGGCTCAAACTATTTGCAATGGCATAACGCCGGCGCTGCTAACATCAATTACAGCAGGAACAGGACCAGGAACTATAACTTATGAATGGCAAACAAATGCCACAGGAAGCTATGTTACTATTCCTGGCGAAATATTAGATACATATCAGCCGCCAGCTCTTACCTCAACTACAAGCTATCAAAGGAGAACTGTATCTGTGAGCGGAGGTATTAGCTGTTATTCAGCATATATAACGGTAACTATAACGGTTCAGTCCATACCGACAGCTGGAACCATAGGAACTGCGCAAACAATATGTTACAATACCGCTCCAGCCATGCTGACATCAACTCTAGCCGGAACAGGCTCAGGAACTATAACTTATGAATGGCAAACGAATGCCAGCGGCAGCTATGTTACTATTGGCTTGGCAACGTCAGCTACTTATCAGCCGCCAGCTCTTACCGCAACTACCAGTTATCAGAGGAGAACAGTTTCAACTCTTAGCGGTAATATTTGCTATTCAGTCTATACTGCTCCTGTAACTATTACGGTTCAGTCCACTCCTACGGCTGGCGGCATAGGAACAGCGCAGACAATATGCTACGGTACCGCGCCAGCCATGCTGACATCAACGACAGACGGAACTGGGGATGGAACTATAACTTATGCATGGCAAACTAATGCCAGCGGCAGCTATGTTACCATTGGCTCTGCAACGGCAGCTGCTTATCAGCCGCCTTCTCTTACCTCTACTACCAGTTATCAGAGGAGAACAGTTTCAACTCTAAGCGGCGCTATATGTTATTCAGCCTATACCACGCCTGTAACTATTACGGTAAATGCTAATTTAACAGCCGGTATAAGCCCTAGTAGTACGTCAATATGTTCTAATACTGCGCCTGGTACATTTACGGCAACAGGCGGCGGCGGTACAGGTTCTTATTCTTATTTGTGGTATAAAAACGGAGTAACTACAGGAATTACTTCTCAAACTTATGTTCCCGGTATCTTAACCGCAACTTCAACATTTTACTGCGCAATAACAAGCGGTTCATGCGGAACGGTTAACACACCTACAACAACAATAACCGTTTATTTATATTGGAATACTGCGCAATCGGCATCAAACTATGCAAGAAATAATTGTACTTGTCAAACAGGTAGTACGCCTACTTACACAGTAGCGGCAAATTTATATTCATCATGTATAAGTCAGGCTGACGCCAATGCTCAGGCTTTGAGCGCAGCAACAGCGGCTAATACGCAGGCATGGGCAAATGCAAATGGGTCGTGTAGCGGCGCCTTGTGTGGGAATACTGCGCAATCAGTTGCTAATTACACAAGAAATAATTGTACTGCATGCCAAACTGGTAGTACTCCAACATACACAGTAGCGGCAAATACATATTATTCAAGTATAAGTGTGACAGCGGCAAACACTACTGCTCATGATGCAGCGGTAGCAGCCAATACGCAGGCATGGGCAAATGCAAATGGGTCTTGTAGCGGCGCTTTGTGTGGTAATACTGTGCAATCAGTAGCTAATTACACAAAAAACAATTGTACTTGCCAAACCGGTAGCGCTCCAACTTACACAGTACCAGCAAATACATATTATTCAAGTACAAGCGTGGCAGACGCGAACACTACTGCTTATAATGCAGCAGTAGCAGCCAATACACAAGCATGGGCAAATGCAAATGGGTCTTGTAGCGGCGCTTTGTGTGGTAATACTGCGCAATCAGTAGCTAATTACACAAGAAATAATTGTACTGCATGCCAAACCGGTAGTACGCCAACATACACAGTAGCGGCAAATACATATTATTCAGGTATAAGCGTGGCCGCGGCGAACACTACTGCTCATGATGCAGCAGTAGCAGCCAATACACAAGCATGGGCAAATGCAAATGGAACTTGTAGCGGAATTCCATACACAATAGGACAAAGCTATAAGGGAGGAAAAATAGCTTACATCGATGGCACGGGCTGTCACGGATTTATAGCCGCTACAAGTGATAATAGTACAGGTATAAGATGGGGTTGTTGCAATGTTGAAGGAACAGATTGGGCAGGAGGCAATGGTTTACAGAACACATTAGACATTCTCGCGAAAGATGCAAATGCTGGAGCGGCGAAATTGTGCAATGATTATTCTATTGTTGATGGAGGCGTTACTTATTCTGACTGGTATTTACCTAGCATATCGGAATTTCAGACTATGTATGCTAATTATGCTGCAATAGGTGGCTTTCAGCCTCCTTATACGAATGGTGTATGTTATTGGTCCTCTACCAGAGGTGGAATGACCGATACATATAACAACTATTGCGATTGGGGCGCGGAGGGATGCGGGTATACTCAAAGTTGCGGCGCCGCTTATGTACTACCCTGTATAAACCCTAGTGATAATTTAACTAGACTTCGAGATAATTTGTGGCGGGTACGGTGTATAATGAATTTTTGAAAAAATATGACCAGTACGGGAGTATAAGACAAAAAATTTCCCTATTGAATTTGCTCTTTAGAGCGAATGAAAAAAGGAATACACCATGGCAAACGCATTATGTTATACCAATTGTATTTATTTTTTAGTCTAATCAAAAAATAAATATACAATTGTAAATGCCGATGCTGCATGAAAATAGTTTAATAAGACGAAGTCGCAATTAAACTATATTGAATGCGCTATCGGTATAAATGCCGATGCTGCATGAAAATATTTCAATAAGACGTAGTCGAAATTGGACGATACTTCGACACCCGCTCAGCATATATATTTAATGAGCTATCGGTATTATTGAAATTATATCAATGAACGCAAATCGTTATTAATCAAAGGACATAAATAATTACAAGATGCCCAATAATAAAAATTTGTCGCAAATCCCGAATCTCGAAACTTCGGGATGAGAAAGAATAACTTGAATTAATCTTTTTAATACATAAATCTATGAAGACAGTCATATTCAATATTACTATTTCCAATTTGCTTTCGAGATTTCTCGGTGTTGGAATTTTCAATAAAATAAAAACTACTTTTTCTATAATACAGTTGAAGTTTGCTTTTTGTCTTTTGTTTATTTTTTTAAATTTTTCATTTTTCATTTTTCAGTCTTTTTCTCAAGGCGTAGCCATCAATGTACAAGGAAATGAGCCCGACGCTAAAGCCTTGCTAGATGTAAGCGGAACAGATAAGGGGGTTCTTATACCACGTATGACAACCGCAGAGCGTGATGCCATATTAGCTCCACCCTTATCTCTGCTCATTTATAATATTTCCAGTAATTGTTTCGAGTCTTATGTTGACGGCGCATGGAATATAGTATCCTGCCCCGCTACCTGTATTCCCCCTGCTCAACCTGTAGCAATAACAGGCTCTGCTACTGTTTGTGAAAGCCAATCAGAGGTTTACTCCATAATAGCAGTACCTTTGGCTACCTATTACAGTTGGACTCTTCCTACAGGCTGGTCAATTTTTGACGGTCAGGGGACTATTTCTCTGACTGTAATTACAGGAAATTCCAGTCAGAGTGGAAACGTAAATGTAACGGCAAATAATTCATGTGGAGCAAGCGTTCCTTTACAAACTATACATGTTACTGTTGACCATGCGCCTGTTGCATCAGCGGGAGGCAGTCAAACAATTTGTCAAACCGGAACAGCCACAGTAAGCGGAGCAAGTTCATCTAATGGTACTATCTTATGGACAGAAAATGGAGCAGGTTCAATTACTGCCGGAACTACAACATTAACACCAACGTATACACCAGCAGCAGGCGATGCAGGCAATACAGTTACTTTAACAATGACTGTTACCAGCAATAATTCTTGTACACCTGCAACAGCTACAGCTACATATACAGTAAATGTTAGCGCAACACCAACCGCATCAGCGGGAGGAAGCCAAACAATTTGCCAAAACGGAACAGCCACAGTAAGTGGGGCAAGCTCAACAAATGGTACTATATTATGGACAGAAAACGGGGCAGGTTCAATTACTGCCGGAGCTACAACATTAACACCCACATATACACCAGCTGCTGGCGATGCAGGTAATACAGTTACATTAACAATGACTGTTTCCAACAGTCCATGTACACCTGCAACTGCAACATATACCGTAAACGTAAACGCTTTACCCACAGCAACGGCGGGAGGCAGTCAAACTATTTGCCAAAACGGAACAGCCACAGTAAGCGGAGCAAGTTCATCTAATGGTACTATATTATGGACAGAAAACGGAGCAGGTTCAATTACTGCCGACGCAACAACTTTAACCCCAACATACACAGCGGTAGCTGGCGATGCAGGTAATACAGTTACATTAACAATGACTGTAACCAGCAATAATGTTTGTACACCGGCAATAGCCACAGCAACATATACAGTATATGTAAATGGGATACCAACGGCATCAGCTGGAGGCAGTCAAACTGTTTGCCAAAACGGAACAGCAACAGTAAGCGGAGCAAGTTCATCTAACGGTACTATTTTATGGACAGAAAACGGAGCAGGTTCAATTACTGCCGGAGCTACAACATTAACACCTACTTATACAGCAGCAGCTGGCGACGCAGGTAATACTGTTACCTTAACAATGACGGTTTCCAACAGCCCATGTACACCTGCAAATGCTACTTATTCAGTAAATGTAACTGCTTTACCCACAGCATCGGCGGGAGGCAGTCAAACAATTTGTCAAAACGGAACAGCCACAGTGAGCGGGGCTAGCTCATCTAACGGTACTATTTTATGGACAGAAAACGGAGCAGGCTCAATTACTTCAGGCGCTACAACATTAACACCTACTTATACAGCAGCAGCTGGAGATGCAGGTAATACTGTTACCTTAACCATGACTGTTTCTAACAGCCCATGTACACCTGCAACTGCTACTTATACTGTAAACGTAAATGCTTTACCCACTGCATCAGCGGGAGGCAGTCAAACTATTTGCCAAAACGGAACAGCAACAGTAAGCGGAGCTAGCTCATCTAACGGTACTATTTTATGGACAGAAAACGGAGCAGGTTCAATTACTTCCGGCGCTACAACATTAACACCTACTTATACAGCAGCAGCTGGCGACGCAGGTAATACAGTTACTTTAACCATGACTGTAACCAGCAACAATGCTTGTACACCGGCAACAGCAACTGCTACTTATTCCGTAACAGTTAATGCGTCTCCTGCAAATCCAGGAGCGCCAACGAGTGATGATGCACCATGTGGTAATGTTACGCTTACACGTTCGGGAAGTCCTCCAGGAGGAGAAACATGGTATTGGCAGGGAACTTCTTGTGGAATAAGTACAGTTTTGGGTTCAGCATCTACTTATTCTGCAAATTCCTCCGGAACTTATTACATTAGATCCCGAGATAATACCACATTATGTTGGTCTGCCGGATGTGGAAGTATTACTGTAACTGTAAATCCCTATTTGCCGGTAAGTGTGAGTATTTCAGCAAACCCGTCAGGTGGAATTTGTTCGGGAACCAGCGTTACATTCACTGCGGTACCAACTAATGGAGGAACACCGACTTACCAATGGAAGGTAAACGGCGGAAATGTTGGAACAAATAGTAGCACTTATACAAGCAATACATTGGCAAATGGAAATACCGTTACCTGTGTATTAACTTCAAATATAGCCTGTCCATCAGGAAATCCGGCAACATCAAATTCGATCACTATGACTGTGACTACAACACCCGTGATCAGCTCAACAGGCAGTACAAATCCATCTTCTCCTTGCGGAGGAAGTGGTGACGGCAACATTACATTGAATGGTTTAACAGCAAGCACAACTTATTCGGTGTCCTACCTGAAGGACGGCTCACCGCAAGGACCAACCAGTATTGCTACCAATGGAAGCGGAATATTGACAATACCAAATCTTGCAGCAGGTACTTATTCGAATATTGTGGTTACACTAAATGGCTGCTCATCGGCTGCTGCAGGTCCTATTACATTATCCGCCCCCACTCCCGGAAATTGCGGGACAGTTACCGACGCTAGCTTTAATACTTACAACACAGTCGTTATAGGCACTCAATGCTGGATGAAAGAAAACCTGAAAACTACTAAATATAGAAACAGCACAGTTATACCAAATGTTACTGATGATTGGACGTGGATGAATCTATCAACCGGAGCTTATTGCGATTATGACAATAATCCTGCAAATTCAGTCACTTATGGCAAATTATACAACTGGTACGCTGCAACCAACGTTAATATAATATGCCCCACAGACTGGCATCTGCCGAGCGAAACAGAATGGTTTACAATGATAAATTATCTTGGTGGAGTTATGCTGGCAGGTGATCCGATGAAGGAAACCGGAACAACTCATTGGCTAAGTCCTAATGGCGCTTCTAATTGTAGTGGTTTTACTGGTCTTCCAGGTGGTTACCGTAATGTTGCAGATGGTTCGTTCCGCGACCAAGGCCACTCAGGGTACTCCTATGGGATGTGGTGGGGGTCAACAACTGACCCCGATAATCCTTTATGGGCTTCTGACATTACCTTGTCGCATGACAATGGCGGACTTAATTGGGGCTATGGACATAAAGGCTTTGGTTGGTCTGTTCGATGCGTTCATGATTGAGTGTGTTGATTTACCACTTAGAATAAAGGATAACGCAATTAAATAATGGTAAACTATATAAAAAAATATCCAACAAGATAAATTTTAAATACCTGCCTGGCACAGCAATATAGTCCCACAAAAGGTTAGACTAAACATATTATCAATTAGTATTACTGATATATGGACAAATAAAAATAGGGAGGTAAAATTAGATTTTCAGAAAACAATATCGTAATTTTGTCCCGTACATGTAAGATTAATGAACGAGCTTAAACTATTAGAGTCCACATTAAAAAATTGTCCCGAATACTGAAACCTATGAAAAAAATCATTTTTAATTTTCTCTCGATAGCTATCAGGGCTGCAATTGGCAATAAAAATAAAATCATTTTTGATCTTTGCCTGTCTAAAAGCGCCATCTTCCTCTTTTTCATTTTTTTTAATTTTTCGCTTTTCACTTTTCATTCTTTTTCGCAAGGTGTAGCCATAAATGTTCTCGGCAATGCTCCCAACCCTAAAGCAATCCTTGATGTTAGCAGTACTACTTCCCCATATCAGGGGATGCTTATCCCACGTTTGACAGCAGCAGAGCGCGATTTAATATCATTACCTATTCCCGAATCCCTCCTTATCTTTAACACTGACACTAAGTGTTTAGAAATGTACGTAAATAGCGCATGGAATACAGTATCCTGCCCTGCTACCTGTGCCCCCCCTGCACAACCTGCTGCAATAACAGGCAATGCTACTGTTTGTGAAAGCCATTCAGAAGTTTACTCTATAATAGCAGTACCTTTAGCTACCTCTTATAGTTGGTCTGTTCCAACAGGTTGGTCAATTACCGATGGGCAGGGAACCATTTCCCTTACAGTAACTACAGGTAGTTCGAGTGGGAACATAAATGTAACAGCAAATAATTCATGTGGAGCAAGCGTTGTGAGAACTTTACATATTACTACAGATCTTGCTCCTGTCGCAACAGCTGGAGGCAGTCAAACAATTTGTCAAACCGGAACAGCCACAGTAAGCGGAGCAAGTTCATCTAATGGTACTATCTTATGGACAGAAAATGGAGTAGGCTCAATTACTTCCGGTGCAACAACATTAACACCAACATATACACCAGCAGCAGGTGATGCAGGTAATACGGTTACCTTGACCATGACTGTTACCAGCAATAATTCTTGTACACCTGCAACAGCTACAGCTACATATACAGTAAATGTAAGCGCAACACCAATCGCATCTGCGGGAGGCAGTCAAACTATTTGTCAAAACGGAACAGCAACAGTAAGCGGAGCAAGTTCGTCTAACGGTACTATTTTATGGACAGAAAACGGAGCAGGTTCAATTACTGCCGGAGCAACTACTTTAACACCAACATACACACCAGCAGCTGGCGATGCAGGTAACACAGTTACCTTAACCATGACGGTTTCCAACAGCCCATGTACAGCAGCAACTGCAACATATACAGTAAATGTAAGAGCAACACCAACAGCATCAGCAGGAGGAAGCCAAACTATTTGCCAAAACGGAACAGCCATAGTAAGCGGAGCAAATTCAACTAATGGTACTATATTATGGACAGAAAACGGAGCAGGCTCAATTACTGCCGGAGCAACAACTTTAACGCCAACATATACAGCAGCAGCTGGCGATGCAGGTAATGCTGTTACCTTAACCATGACGGTTTCCAACAGCCCATGCGCAGTGGCAACAGCTACTTATACAGTAAACGTAAATGCTTTACCCACAGCATCAGCCGGAGGCAGTCAATCTATTTGCCAAACCGGAACAGCCACAGTAAGCGGAGCAAGTTCATCTAATGGTACTATATTATGGACAGAAAACGGAGCGGGTTCAATTACTTCAGGCGCTACAACATTAACACCTACTTATACAGCAGCAGCTGGTGATGTGGGTAACACAGTTACCTTAACCATGACGGTTACCAGTAATAATGCTTGTACACCGGCAACAGCAACAGCTACATATACAGTAAATGTTAACGCAGCACCAACAGCATCAGCTGGAGGCAGCCAAACAATTTGTCAAAACGAAACAGCTACAGTAAGCGGGGCAAGTTCATCAAACGGTACCATTTTATGGACTGAAAACGGAGCAGGTTCAATTACTGCCGGCGCAACAACTTTAACGCCAACATACACAGCGGCAGCTGGCGATGCAGGTAATACCGTTACCTTAACCATGACAGTTTCCAACAGCCCATGCACAGCAGCAACAGCTACTTATACAGTAAACGTAAATGCTTTACCCACAGCTTCAGCAGGAGGCAGTCAATCAATTTGCCAAACTGGAACTGCCACAGTAAGCGGAGCAAGTTCAACAAATGGTACTATAGCATGGACAGAAAATGGAGCGGGTTCAATTACTGCCGGAGCTACAACATTAACACCAACATATACGGCAGCGGGAGGCGATATAGGTAACACAGTTACCTTAACCATGACGGTTTCCAACAACCCATGTACAGCAGCAACAGCAACATATACTGTAAACGTAAACGCTTTACCCACAGCATCAGCGGGAGGCAGCCAAACAATTTGTCAAAACGGAACAGCCACAGTAAGTGGAGCAAGTTCATCTAACGGTACTATTTTATGGACAGAAAACGGAGTAGGTTCAATTACTGCCGGCGCAACAACATTAACGCCAACATATACACCCGCAGCAGGTGATGTGGGTAATACAGTTACCTTAACCATGACTGTTTCCAACAGCCCATGTACGCCTGCAACTGCTACTTATTCGGTAACGGTAAATCCAATACCTGCTCAACCAAGCGCAATAACAGGAGTAACAACGGTAGATGCATGTGTGTTAACATCACAGACATATAGTGTTACCAATGTACCAGGAACAACTTATACATGGTCCGTTCCATCAGGATGGGCAATTACAGCGGGACAAGGCACATCATCTATAACAGTTACTACAGGCGCTGCAGGGACAATAAGTGTAACAGGAAGTGTTGGTAGTTGTACAAGTACTCCTCGAACCTTGACAGTAACTGATCCGACACATGGTATTGGTATTCCATACCAGGGAGGTGTTATAGCTTATATATTCGTAGCAGGAGATCTGGGTTATGTACCAGGGGAATGCCACGGTTTAATCGCCGCTACAAGTGATGCACCCGGACATTTTAATTGGCGGTGTCAAGCAAGTTGCGCACAAACAGGCGCAATATATGATGAAATTGGAAAGGGGCAAATTAACACAACCCTGATAGTCGGAACATATGGCAGCGGTATGTGCACTGACTATGCTGCATACTGGTGCGACAATTATGTATCTGGTGGGTATAGTGATTGGTTTTTGCCAAGCAAAGATGAATTGTACAAACTATACATCAACCGAGATGCGATTGGGGGATTTGAAACTGGTGCTGGAAATCCAAATGATCCAGCCAGCTATTGGAGTTCATCCCATGACTATAACATCGATCCTTATGGAATGTGCGGTAGCTACCCCAATATATGCAATTGCGAAGCACAGCTGCTAGTATTTAAAACCGGGTTACAGGGATTTAATGTTACATGGGAAGGATCTCATGGTGAATGGGGGAGCGGGGATTGCCCCTGCGCCTACTCGCATGTGCGCGCAGTTAGATACTTTTAACAATACCGTTAAGTTTACTCTGTTTAGCTTTGCTCTTTATATCCGTAGAGCAAGGGAAAAACATCACAAGTTAATACCCTAATATTTTAAGCATGGATTTATAACTCTGTTCTTTTGCAAATAATTTAGTATAGCTCTCCCCATTTTCATCAACATCAATAATTATATGTTTAGGCGCTGGAATAAGACAATGTTGTATTCCCCCATAACCGCCTAATGATTCCTGGTATGCGCCAGTATGGAACAAGCCAATATATTGTGTTTCATTTTCTTTTAATTTTGGAAGGAATACAGCATTCTGATGAGCTTCTGCATTGTAATAATCATGGCTGTCACATGTCAATCCTCCAAGATTAACACGTTGATATTCCGAGTCCCAATTATTTATTGCAAGAAGTATAAACCTTTGATTAATAGCCCATGTGTCAGGAAGTGTAGTCATAAATGAGCTATCGATCATATTCCATAATTCCCTGTCGTTTTGTTGTTTCTGGTCAATAATGGAATAAAGTACCGCTCCGCTTTCTCCCACAGTAAATGAGCCGAATTCAGTAAATATATTCGGTTCGGCAACAACATTTTTTTCACAAATATTTTTTATCTGAAAAACAATTTCATCTACCATATATTCATAATCATAATCAAATCCCAAGGAGCTTTTAATTGGAAATCCACCTCCAATATTTAATGAATCAAGTTCGGGACATACCTTTTTTAATTCACAATAAAGATTAACGCATTTCGAAAGTTCGTTCCAATAGTATGCAGTATCTCTAATTCCAGTATTAATGAACAAATGCAACATCTTCAATTCAAACTTAGGATTATCTTTAATGTGGTCCTCATAATAAGGTATAACATCATTATACCGGATACCCAGCCTTGAGGTATAAAAATCGAACTTGGGTTCTTCTTCAGTAGCTATCCTTATTCCAAGTTTGCATTTTTTATTAAGGCTTTTGTATTTATCAAGTTCAAATTTATTATCAAGAATAGGAATTGTATTTTCAAACCCAAGGTTGATTAGATTTGCAATATTATCAATATATTGAGGTCGTTTAAACCCGTTACATATAATATATTGTTCTTTCTTTATCTTCTTTGTTTTATATAGTTCTTCAATTAAGTGTATATCAAATGCTGACGAAGTTTCTATGTGCACATCATTTTTAAGGACTTCCTCAATAATAAATGAAAAATGAGAGCTTTTTGTGCAATAACTATAATGATAATCAGCATTATAATCAGCTTTTGCCAATGCAACATTAAATAACCGCTTAGCTTTTGATATTTGCTCCCCTATTTTAGGAAGAAAAGTAATTTTAAGAGGTGTTCCGTATTGCTTAATTATATCCATCAAAGAGATATCGTGGAAATATAATTCATTATCTATCACTTTGAATTCTTCCTGCGGAAACTCAAAAGTTTGCCCTATCAGATCGCTGTATTTATTTTTCATTTCTTAATGTAAGTTAGTTGGATTGTATTTTATCTATTAAGGTAAGTTAGTTGGATTTTAAATTCACTGCAAATGTAGTAAAAGTGAATCATGATAAAAAATATTTAAAAAATAAACTCTAATTATTGTTTGTAATACCGATGCGCAATATGTAAAATAGTCCAAAAAGAGTGGAGTAAATGACCACCGTTAAAAACGGTGGCTTTAATTACAGAACCCTCTAAAAGAGGGGAAAATGAATATCGAGCAATGATTAACGATTTTTGATTTATGAAGAAAAACTTCAAACTATTGAGTTTGTGCTAAATCAGAAAACTTCTAAAATCATTATTCGTTAATCCTTGTTCTTAAATAAAAAAATTGACGACAAAGCCAAATATACATTACCACCGCCAAAGACGGTGGGTTTTTAAATTAAACTAAACATATTGTCAATCGGCATTATCCCTGCTTTGCCGTCAGGCAGGCATTCTATAATTCATATTCCCCCTTTGGACTAATATGAAAAAAGTATTTTGCAGAGGGACATAAAAAAAGCTGTTCATACAGAACAGCTTGCAAGTTTGTTGCCAGGAATATCAATTAATTAATCTGAACATTTTATTAAATCTGATTTTTCCGCTGAACCAGCCCCTATTTGGATCGAGTGAAAGCCAAACAAATACAGCCTTACCTACAATATGGTCTTCGGGAACAAAGCCCCAGAAGCGTGAATCAGCTGAATTATGCCTGTTGTCGCCCATCATCCAATAATAGTTCATTTTAAATGTATATGAATTAGCTTCCTTACCATTGATAAAAATTTTATTGTCCTTTATCTTAAATTCATTTCCCTCGTAAACTTGAATTATGCGCTGGTAAATAGGAATGTTTGACATACTGATAGGAATAGTTTGTCCTGCAGCAGGAATAATAATAGGACCGTAGTTGTCAATATTCCACTTAAATGTTGAATCGAAAGGAAAAAGCCTCTGATCACCTATTCCTTTAGGATACATTATTTTATCAATCGAAGCTACATTCGGGGATGATTTTAGTTTTTCTGCAATTTCTTTTGTAAGCACTAATTGGTATGTGCTGTCTTCAAAATTGTAATAAAAAGTAAAAGGAGGAGGTTGGGTTTGCTCATCCGGCTGTGGAGGTTTTACTCCTTCTGTGATATCATATTTTTCGAAAGTTCTTTTAGGGAAAGTACTTCCTTTTGTTCTAACCCTGTAATAAAATTCAGCATTTTCAGGAGTTGGTAATATGTTTCCGTTAATGTAAACCTGCTGATCAATAATCTGAAGTTTATCGCCCGGTATTCCAATACAGCGTTTAATAAAATTTTCTCTTTTATCAACAGGACGTGCTATAACATGATATTGTCTCCAGACTTCATCTCTACCCATTCTTCTTATCATTGCATAATAACTTTCATTGCTTTGAAGTTCAACAGTGGTAGTATCTCCGTCAGGGTAATTGAATACTACTACATCGCAATTTTTAATTTTAGCAAATCCTGGAAACCTGTAATAAGGTAATTGTATCCAGTTAAGATATGATTTTGTGCTGGAAGTAAGAGGTAGGGTGTGATGAGCGAAAGGAAATGATAAAGGAGTAATAGGAACTCTGGGTCCATAACTGATTTTGCTGACGAAAAGAAAATCGCCTATAAGTAAAGATTTTTCCATTGACGAAGTAGGAATAGTATATGCTTCAAGAAGGAATGTCCTTATTATTGTAGCGGCAATAACAGCGAAAATAATTGCATCAGCCCACTCCCTGACAGCTGTCTTTTTAATAACAGGGCGTTTATCAGGATGCAGATATGTTTCTTTTTTTGAAAATCCAAGGTATGGAAGGTAAATAAAAGGAAAAATTGCGCCAAGCGCTTGCGCTCCCATACCATATTTTTTAAAGCATTTCACTATTTCAACTATCATCAGAAGAATAACGAATACATTGATAAAAGGAATGATCAGAAAAATAAACCACCATAAGGGTTTTTTAATAATTTTTAGCCAGACATATAAATTATAAAAAGGGATTAGTACTTTCCAGCCCTTTTCGCCTGCTTTTTCGAAAAGTTTCCATAATCCGATAATAGTGGAAACAAAAGTAAGAATCATAAAAATTACATAAAAGCTCATGAGAATAAGTTTAAAGATTTAACATGTTTATTATTTTTTCATTCCAAAAACTCCTTTTCTGCTTTTATATCCATTCCGTAGTCATTATTGCACTACGAGCAAAACAGGAATATTTTTCGCAATGTATTTTTATTAAAATAGAGTAAATTCAAATTATTTAATACGCTGTGAATAACGGTAATATTGTCAACTTTGTGCGATTTAATTTCTAAAAAATTGTTAAATTCAATTTGATAATTAATTCATTTTTCTTTGATATCAATAATTTTTAATTTTAAAATGACTGCTTTTTACTTGCTAAAACTAAATGAAAAAGATAATCCTGTAACAGAATGATCACGAAAAGTATAGAAAAGCGGACTAACTTTAACACTGAGATCATCGTTAATATCAAATTTGAAAAGATGCGCGTCCACAGTGGCATCAATTATATTTAGGGCATAAATACCGGCTCCAATTATGAATGAAAGTTCAAGATTTTTCCTGTAAATATTTTTTATTTGCAGCAAATCATCATCGGTATATTTAGTAACATAATTGTCAATAGTTGCCGGATTACCATCAGTTCGAAGTTGATAGGCTTTTTTATAAATTTTAAGGCTATCGGAATTAAGTATAGCAAAATAAGATACTGCAGCAATTCCGGCATATATAATAGGTATTTTCCAGTATTTTTTATTGTATGCTTGTCCTAATCCTGGTATACATGCCGACATAATGGCCGCCTTTTGCGGGGAATGCTTTTTAATTTTTACTTTAGTGGTGTCTGAATTTTTTACTTTGTTAGTATCAGAATTTTGAGCTAAAACTGAAAACGAAGAATAAAATAAAATAAATATTATTAGCAATATTTGTGACGTAATATTAAACAAGTTTTTTGTATTAAAGAAAAAGAATTGCATTGAGTGATCAGTAATGTGTATGTATTATGTTTTGCAAAGGTAAATTATTATATTTAGTTTTCAGGTATAAGAGTATAGGGTATATAGCCCGCTCTTCCTTATACCTTTATGTCTCTATACCTTTTATACTTATTACCTATTACCTATTTCCTGATCTTTGAAATAATATGTTCCAGTTCATTATCAGAACTGAAATGAATTATAAGAGTTCCTTTTCCTCCATTATTTCTTTTCAGGTCAATTTTAAGCCCAAAATATTTACCGATTTGATCTTTTATTTTCTTATACTTTAGAGGTAAGGAAACAGTGGTTGTTTTTGCTTTTACAAGTTTATAAGGTTCGTCATCAATATTCCTGACAATTTCTTCGGTCTGTCGCACTGACAAATCCTGATCAATGATATCTTTATAAATTGCCAATTGAGTATCAATGCTGGGAACATTAATAATGGCCCTGGCATGCCCCATACTTATATGGTTTTCCTGGATTCCCATCTGGATGGTTGCAGGAAGTTTAAGCAATCTTAAATAGTTTGTAATTGTTGTTCGGTTTTTTCCGACCCTTTCGCTAAGTTCTTCCTGAGTAAGGTTGCATTCATCAATAAGGCGCTGGAAAGAAAGGGATATTTCAATTGCATTAAGGTCCTTGCGCTGTATGTTTTCAACAAGAGCCATTTCGAGCACAGCATTATCGCTGACAGTTCTTACATAAGCAGGTATCACATCAAGACCGGCAGAACTGGAAGCTTTTAATCTGCGTTCACCGCTTATAAGCTGGAATTTATTTTCGTCGGTGAGCCTTACAGTTATAGGTTGAATGATCCCATGTTCTTTGATGGATTTTGCAAGCTCCTTCAACGATTCCTCATCAAAATGTGTTCTTGGCTGAAAAGGATTTGGGTCAATTATATTTATCGGAATATTGGCAATAGCTCCGGCAATAATCATATCATTACTTTTCCGGAATTGCATAGTAATATCTTCCGCTCCTGAATTTTCCAGCAGGGCGCTAAGCCCTCTGCCCAATGCTCTTTTCTTAACGTTCATTTGTAATGGTTATTTTTTTATCAGCTTGATTTATTTTAGTCATTTCGTTTTTTTGTAGAATTTCCCTGGCAAGGCTGAGATAATTTATGGCGCCTCTGCTCTGGACGTCGTGTGTTATAATAGTTTCCCCAAAGCTTGGAGCTTCTCCAAGTTTTGTATTTCTGAAAATTATAGTATCAAAAACCATTTGCTGAAAATGTGTCCGTACTTCTTCAACAACCTGATTAGATAAACGCAAACGGGTATCGAACATGGTAAGTAAAATTCCTTCAATATTCAGGTCTGTATTGAGCCTTGTCTGAACAATTTTTATTGTATTCAGCAGTTTTCCCAGCCCTTCAAGCGCAAAATATTCGCACTGCACAGGTATGATAACTGAATCGGATGCAGCCAACGCATTTATCGTAACAAGTCCGAGCGATGGAGAGCAATCAATCAGGATAAAATCATAATTGTTCCTGATCTTGCTGATTACCTTTTTCATCATTTTTTCCCTGTTAGGCAGATTGATAAGTTCAAGCTCTGCACCAACAAGGTCAATATGCGCAGGGATCAGGTCAAGGTTTGGAGTGGATGTGTTAAGAATTATATTTTTTGGTTCTACATCGTCGATAATACATTCATAAATGCTGGTTTTAATATTTTTAGGGTCAAAACCAATACCTGAAGTTGCATTTGCCTGCGGATCCGCATCAATCAAAAGCGTTTTCTGATCAAGTACTGCCAGGCTTGCGGCAAGATTCATAGCAGTGGTAGTTTTCCCGACTCCTCCTTTTTGGTTTGCTATTGCAATAACTTTGCTCATACAATATTATTTCTTCTGAAAATTAAATGTTTCTCCTATATTAAGTAAAATCAACTCTTTTCCGGCTCTGCTAAATTTTCCTATAGCTTCATTCTTGTCAATAACAATATTAGGGAAAGTATCATAATGCATCCCAAATATTTTACTGCATTTGATCATTTCAGAAGCTATTATTGCATTATCAACGCTCATTGTGAAGTTATTTCCAATTGGAAGCATAGCAAAACAGATAGGCATATATTCACCTATCAGTTTTAAATCATAAGTAAGACCTGTGTCGCCGGCAAAATAGAAATTCGCTTCTGTTGATTGAATAAGAAATCCTCCGGGGTTTCCACCATAAGAGCCATCGGGCAGACCGCTGGAATGCAAAGCGTTGAAATATTTTACATTACCAAAATCAAATGTGAATTTTCCGCCAATATTCATCTGATGCCCTTTTTTTACGCCATGTTTGAGTAACCAGTTCACAATTTCAAAATTTGAAATTACAACAGCATCAGACTGTTTTGCAATAGCAATAGCGTCTGCAATATGATCCTCATGACCATGGGAAACAAGGATATAATCAGGTTTTAGTTGTTTTATGTTTATGCTTTTAGCCAAAGGGTTTCCACTAATAAAAGGATCGAACAATAACTTTTTCCCATTGACAATGATCTCAAAACAGGAATGTCCGTAATAAGTGATATTCATAAATGTTATTTTTTTATCAGTTTTATATTAACGCAAAATTAAAAAAATATGTTCTTGCAAAAATTAATATTTATGAACAATGATTGATAAAATTAGTGTAAGCATTAAAAATATTTTAAATTTATGATTTTAGATTTTGATGGGAAATCATTTATTATCACAAAATTTAATTCAAAATCTTTTATTATTATAAATTTCGTGATTTATATAAATGCTATAAGAATAAAGCTGAAAGATTGAGGATTCAGTATTACAACTTTAATGTGAGCATATTTATTTTTTATTTTTCTTCTTCGCTGTCCTTGTTTTCTTTCAGGTCCTCGAAGGAAACGTCAGAGAATTCAGATGAGGACGTTTCTGCTGAAATAGGAGCAGGTCTTACCCCTGTTTTAATAAATTCGATGACTTCATTCAGCCCATCAGCGAACTTTTCAAAATCTTCTTTATACAGAAACAGTTTATGTTTTTCGTAATGGAATTTACCTTCATCGTTACTGAATTTTTTCTTACTTTCAGTAATAGTGAGATAATAATCATCAGATTTAGTACTTTTTACATCGAAAAAATACGTTCTTTTTCCTGCCCTTACTGCTTTAGAGAAAACTTCTTCTCTTTGCCTTTCTTTGTTTTCAGTGTTTTCAGTATCGTCCATAATTAATTAGTTTAATTCAATTCCCAGGAAGCAAATGTAATAATTATATTTATTAATAAATCAGAAAGTTTTCGACATAAATATGATATTACCTTCTAAAAGCATGCTTTGTTTATATTAAGTTGTCTGTATATCTGACATTTAAGTTTAATAAAGTATGTTGAATAAATAATATAAAATCATTTTAGATATAATCAGTTAAATCGTTAATAAAATATTTACTTTTGCCCAGGCTTTATAATCGTTCATAAAAATATTTATGTTAAGCAGAAGGCATATCAGGATAAAAGTAATGCAGGCATTGTATGGGTATTTGAATGCAGGGTTTGATAGTATAGGTGCAGGCGAGAAAGAGTTGATGCTTAGTATCAACAGGTATTATGAATTATTTTTATATCAAATTTCATTTCTGAAGGAAGTGTTTGATGTAGCCCAAAAACAAACAGAGGATGCCAAACAAAAACATTTACCCTCCAATCAGGAACGTAACCCCAATCTTAGATTTATTAATAACCTTTTTATATCAGCTATTTCAAAGAATTCTACCCTGAATGATCTTTATAAAAAAAGAAATATTTCATGGATAGGAGATAATGATATTGCACGTCGTGTATTCAGTAATTTTAAGATTACTCCCGAATATGAGAAATACATGTCTTCGGAAGAGAATAATTTTGAAAAAGACAAAGAAATTGTTGCTGTCCTGATCAAGAAATATATTGCTGACTTCCCACCCTTAATACAATATTACGAAGATAAAAGCATTTTCTGGGTGGATGATATTGATATTGTAAATATGATCCTTATCAAGATTATCAGAATGAGCAAGCAAGATACAGTTGATAAAACTTTTTCGGAACTGGAGTGGTTTATTGATAAAGAAGATAAGGAATTTGCAATTAACCTTTTCAGTAAGACCATTATTAACTCGGAAAAATACGGAAAAATAATATCTGACAAAACAGTTAATTGGGATATTGAACGAATTGCAATGATGGATATTTTACTGATGAAAATGGCTATCTGTGAATTGCTTGAATTCTGCTCTATTCCTGTAAAGGTTACATTGAATGAATATATTGATCTTTCTAAAATGTACAGTACGCCTAAAAGCAGCGTATTTTTAAATGGAATATTAGATAAACTGATTGATGATTTTCGCAAGTCAGATATGATAAAAAAAACCGGCAGAGGTTTGATGTAAAGTTCAAAGTTTAAAATTAAAAAAGTGTTCAATTTTCACCACATACCTGCCGGCAAGGCAGGGCCACAATAGAAACATAGAATGACACATAGTAGTTAATGCAGATAAAACCGTTTAGCTGAAATAAACCAAAGAGGATCAAAATAATTTAACAAATAAATTTTCCGCATTACTAAAAAATTAATTTACCATGTATATGTGAAATCCATGTAACTATCCCGCACATGCGGAATTATGTGGTAAAAACACAATACAAGATGCTAAGTAATTGCTTTTTTGCCAATTTAATTATTTATTATATTTGCAGTCTTCTTTAATAACTTCGTTTATGAGATCGTATAAAATAATTGCGTGTTTTATTTTTACATCAGTATTTTTTATTTTCATTTCATGTAATAATAATTCTGCCGATAAGTCATTGTCGTCCGATATTGTTAAAAATCCTAATACTGCTGATGGAAGTTCCGACACATCAAACCTTCCGGTATTTCAGTTTGCAGAAGAAATCCATGATTTTGGAAAAATTATTCAGGGTGAAAAAGTTTCATACTCATTTAAATTCAAAAATGTGGGTAAGTCCGATTTAATCATCACTGATGCAAGAGGCAGTTGTGGTTGCACAATAGCTGATTATCCAAAAACCGCTATTGCTCCTAACGGCGAAGGAACTATTGATGTAACCTTTAATACTGAAGGGAAAAAAGGTTTTCAGAATAAAACAGTTACTCTCATTTCAAATACTCAACCCAACGCAAAAGTGCTGACAATTAAAGCTTCGATTCAGGTACCTGAAGGGGAAAATGAATAATTTTTTTTAACAAAAAAAAATTAAATAGTGGGCAGTCCTTCAGTCAGCAGTCAACAACAGAAATAATTAACACTAAAAAATAAATAATTAATCAACTCAATAATTTAAAACTAAAAAGTTATGACAAATTTTCTTACAGTAATTTTAATGTCAGGTGGCGCGGCTAATGGAAAACAAAGCAATCCGTTAATGACATTTCTTCCGCTCATACTTATTGTAGTGGTATTTTGGTTTTTTATGATAAGGCCGCAAATGAAGAAAACCAAAGAGGCAAAGAAATTCAGGGAAGCTTTGAAAAAAGGAGATAAAATTGTTACTATTGGCGGAATTCATGGTAAAATTATAGAAGTTCAGGAAACAACATTTACCATTGAAACCGAAGGACAGGGAAGATTTAGATTAGAAAAAAGCGCCGTAGCTACAAGTACGGCTGAAGTTCAACCTTTGGAAAAATAATTTTCGTGAATTTTCTTTTTATATTATATTCGTAGGCTATTTGCTTGCGATGGTTTGTTATTGTTTTGTTCGAGATAGAATTAAAAAAATTTGAATGAAGGAATGATGGAATGATAGAATGATGTAATAGGTAATTTTTTATGAAGATGAATTTAAACTTAAATACTGATCAGAAAAGTAAAATCCGGCATGTTGGCTTCCGGAAAAAGCTTTATGTTTTTATTATTTGTTTTATACTTTCTTCTTTTACCTGGATACTTATTAAGCTTTCGAGAGATTACACCGAAGTTCAGAAATACCCGGTTATATATAGTAATATACCGGCAGGTAAAATTATTGTAAGCGATCCGGATTCGATACTGACCTTAAAATTAAAAACAAAAGGTTTTGTTATATTGTCAAATATGATAATATTTAAGCCACATATCATTACTATTGATGTTGCATCAATGATTAGGAAAAATAAAAAAATAAATAAAGATTATTATATTGCGACATCCGATCTTTACCAGAATATAGGGAATCAGATTCATTATCCGAACAGCGTGATTTCAATTGCGCCTGACACACTTTATTTCCGATTAGAAAAACTGCATAGTAAAAAAGTGCCGGTACGATTAAAGTTAAACCTGAATTTTGCACGGCAATATGAACTTTCGGATACAATAAAATTTGATCCTGACAGTGTTTTGGTAAGCGGACCAAAAAGCATTATTGACACTATTAAATTTGCAGAAACTATTTACAAAAACTTTTCTAACTTAAGCGGTAATCAAGTGTTCTCGATTGATTATGCAAAAAGTTACAAATTAAATAAATTAACCATTTCGCCTGCATCGGTAAAAGTTTTTATTCCTGTTGAAAAATTTACAGAAACGACAATAGATCTGACAATAAATATTATTAACAATACTGGCAACTATATTGTAAGAACCTTTCCCGAAAAAGTAAAAGTTACTTATCTTGTTTCTCTGAATAATTTTAAAAATGTGAACCCCGCCATGTTCACTGCTGTTGCTGACATTTCAAAGTCGTTATATGCAAAATCAAAAAAACTGAAAGTTGAAATTGTTAAGTTTCCACAGTTTGTAAATATCAGGAAAATTGAACCTGAAAAGATTGAATATATATTGTTGAAATAATTCTTCGTAATAAGTATTAAATAGGTTACTGTTTTTTTAGTTAATAGTTTTTGGTTTTTTAGTTTGAGTTTTTTTAGTTGCCAGTTTTAGTTCTAAAGTGCGCAATTAATACTGAAAACTAAAACTATAAACTGATTAACCAAAACCAACAACTAATCAACCAATAACTAAAAATAATTATATTATTAAAAACACAGTGTTAAAGATTGGTTTAACCGGCAACATCGGTAGCGGAAAATCTATAGTGTCCGGTATTTTTAAAATACTGCAGATACCTGTTTATAATGCTGATTATAATGCAAAACTTTTTCTTGACAAACCCAAAGTTATACTTAAAATTAAAAATAATTTTGGCGCCGAAGTAATAGATAAATTCGGGAAAATTAATAGGAAATATCTTGCGGAGATTGTTTTTACTGATGCTGCAAAGCTTCGCGCTCTGAATAATATTATTCATCCTACAGTAGTTAATAATTTTATGCTGTGGATTAAAGAACAAAAGAATATTCCTTATGTAATTATGGAATCTGCAATTTTGTTTGAGACCGAATATTCTGATTTATTTGATAAGATTATTGTTGTTACTTCTCCTGAAAATATTCGGATAAGCAGAGTTATGAAGCGTGATAATATTACAGAAGCAGATGTAAAAAAACGCATGAAGAACCAAATGAAAGAAAAAGATAAAATAAAGAAAGCGGATTTTGTAATTGTAAATAATGATATTGATCTTGTAATTCCCCAAGTATTGAAAATACATAAAGCGCTGTGCGGAAGCTGACATAGAATGAATTTTCTGATTATGTATAAAAAAATCCAAGCCTCAAGTCCCAACTTCAAAATTTCAAGTGGGCTTAGCTCTTGGGGGTTGGAGCTTGGGATTTGGGACTTATTTTTACCCAAACACTATCTTCCCCGCATAAACTTTCTTCCCATTACTCAGCGTAACATTATAAATCCCCTTTGCTTCCTGTTCCAGATCTAATTTTATTTTTCCTTCGCTCATCTCTAATTTTTTTTGCTGGATAAGTTTTCCGCTATTATCAAATATTGTAAGCGTTAAATTTTTCTCGTTAACAAATTCATCTGGTACAGTTATATTGTATTTGCCGGTAGTAGGATTGGGATAAATACTGAATGTTGGTTCCAATGATTCGGTTTCTTCAATATAAGTAACCCCGCCATTATTTGTTTTTAGAATTGTTCCACCAGAACCAACAGCATAACCCGTATTGGAATCGGTGAAATAGACTGATGTTAAAACACTAGTTTCTCCACCGCTTGTTTGTGCTATCCAGTTTGTTCCGCCATTAGTTGTTTTTATAATTATTCCATTGCCAACAGCATAACCGGTATTTACATCAGTGAAATAAACTGAATATAAATCATTAGTTGTTCCGCTTGTTTGTGATGTCCAGTTTGTCCCACCATTGCTTGTTTTTAGAATTATTCCATTAGAACCAACGGCATAACCCGTATTGAGATCGGTGAAATAAACTGATTGTAAATCATCACCAAATGCTCTGCTGCTTGATTTTGATGTCCAGTTTGTACCGCCATTAGTTGTTTTTAGAATTATTAAATAAGAGCTCATGTAATCGTAGCCAACAACATAACCAGTATCAGCATCGCTGAAATAAACTGATGTTAAAATAATAGCTCCTCCTCCGCTTAATTTTACTGTCCAGTTTGTTCCTCCATTATTTGTTTTTAGAATTGTTCTTCCAGTACCAACAGCATAACCAGTATCAGCATCGGTGAAATAAACTGATTGTAAATATTCAGTTGTTCCGCTTGTTTGTGATGTCCACTGTGAAAAAGCAAATACCGAACTAAGCGATAAACACATTAATAAGAAAAGTTTTTTCATGGTTTTAATTAATTCAAAATAAATATTCATCATTATAAATTATCAAAAATGCCCGTTTCACTCAAACGGGCATTCTTAAAATCCTTTGAAGGTTTATCAATTTATTGTAATATAATTTTACTCAATACGCTTATTCTTGCATTGTATATCCTTATAAAATAAACTCCTTTCGGAAGGAACGACAGGTTGAATTTAGCAGCGGAATTATTAGAAATTTTATCAGCAAAAACTAACTGTCCCTGTAATGAATATACAGCAAGGTCGGCTTTGGAATTAAAACCGTTCAATAGAATATTAATTATTCCGTCGGTTGGATTCGGGAATATGTTAATAGCAGCATCCTGGCTTAACTCAGTATTTCCGGTGCAAACAGCGAATGTTATATTTACTGTATCAGCAGCCGAGCACACTCCATTAGTAACTTGAACCCAGTAGGGGAAAGTTCCGGTACCAATTCCGGCAGTATCAACATTTATAGTTTGAAGCGTTGAGCCTGTTGACCAGTTATAACTGTCGTATCCGGGTCCTGCGTTCAGAGTAATGGAATTATTAGCACACATAATGGTATCGGCACCAAGGTTTGGAGTAATAATATGATCAACAGTTACAGTAACATCATCAGTGGCGTTACCACAGGAGCCGGTAACAGTAACTGTGTAAGTTGTTGTAATTGCAGGGTGAGCGATAGGATTAGAAATTGTACTATCGCTTAAACCTGTTGAAGGGCTCCATAGATAAGTGTTTCCACCGGTTGCAGATAACTGAACGCTTTCACCAAGGCAAATAGTTTCGTCGCTACCTGCAACGGCAACGGCAGATGATGTAATATTAAATACAATATGAGAATTAATTGTATCGCAGTAAGCATAAGCAGTAAGCGTAATATTTGCGGTTCCGTTGGTACTGTCGGCTGTTCCCGCAATGTAATAGGGATTCAGCAGGGTGCTGTCGTTAAAATGGCCATCCCCGCTCGTTGTCCATAACAGGGAATCATAATTTACAGAAGTTGCTTCGGTAAGTTGCAAAGTGTCAAGATAACATAAAGATTGGTTTGTTCCTGCATAAACCGTAGGCAAAGGAATAATAACCACATTAATATTATCAGCAGCCGAACATCCAAGGTCATTAGTTACTGTAACGGAATAATTGCCAGTAGAAGTTACAGTAATACTATTAGATGTTTCATCTGTTGACCAGAGATAAGAAGCATATCCGGCGCCGGCATCAATAATATAAGAAACACATCTTTTTGTATTATTGCCAAGAGAAACCGTTGGAGCAGCAGCCATTGTTATGGTTATGGTATCATAAGTATATACTCCGAAACCATTGTTAACACTAACAAAGTAAGTTGCAGCTGAATCAACAGTGATAGTTCGGGTGGTTGCTATAGTACCCGGGTGGTTAAGTGTGGACCAGTTGTAGGAATAAGTATAACCTGCAGGCGCAATTCCGGCATCAAAAGTAATATCAGATCCGGGGCATATATAAGTATTTTGTCCAATATCTACTGTTGCCTTTTTAGATACAGCAATGTTATCAAAATCCAGGTAATAATTACCGGCAGCCCATTTTGCATTAATTCCAAGCAATACATCACTACCTGCATAGTCAGCTAATGGTAATACTTTATGAGCCATTGAAGTTGAAGTAATATGTGTTAAAGTATCGATAATATAAATTGTATTATAATTACTTCCACAATCAGATGAAACCAAAATTCTTACGGAGTCTTTTGTAAGGGTTGTAGCTGTACCGGAAGTTAAATTAACTATCCTGTAATCAAAAGTCAGATAGGAATTATTTGTTATTACGCCAATTTTCTTATTCATTTTAGCATTTCCGGTGGTTGCTGTGTTTCTTAAATTTTTATAAAGCACATAAGAAGTATTGCCATGACCGTTGCTTCTCAGAAAATCGGTATTCCAACTTAAAAGTGAAGTTGAGCTTTCAAAATTTTCAAGATGTGGAATAGTAAAAGCGGTGTCAGTTAATATTATTGAGTGAATAGTATCATTTTCAAAAATAGTATCATTTGCCAGATTTGTATAAACATTAAAAATATAATTTCCGTGAGTTGTAGTATTAATATTTCCAAGCTTGATAGTATCGGATGAGCCCGGAGCGAGAGGTCCAGCTAATGAACCTGAAAGTGTAACGATTCCTGTTGGTGTAATAATATTTGCTTCCACAGGAATATTTGTCTGGCTTGCAGTTCCATAATTATTTACAACAACAACAACCGAATCATTACTGTTGCCACAGAAAGTAGAGGCTGGCGACAATAAAGCAGAAACGCCTGCATCGTCGGCTGGTGGCACATAAAGCTTAATGTTATCAATATAATTATTATTTCCGGGCGTTCCGGCAGCAGCATTATATTTACATGCCGATTTGAATTCGAGTGTAAATGCAGTTCCGGCATAAGCTGAAAGATCAAATGTTTTTGTTTTGAAAGGATCAGAAGATGTTGTAACAGGATTATAATATTTTATACCATCAATATCGGTTAACGTATCTGTTCCATTTGCAACCAAAACAAGCCATGTGTAAGTTTTTTGCGTATAATAAGTTTGCTTCAGATCGAATTTCATTCTCAGGTCTGTAAGGCCGGTTGCATCAACATTACAAGGGGCAAGAGTTGAAAGATGCGACGCGTATCCATAAGCTTCAGCTGCGGGAATAGTGCCTGTTCCTGTCCATCCGGTACTACTGGAAAATCCGGTAAAAAACGCACATCCTGTATTACTTACGCCACTTGTGTCAACAAGATATGCGTCAGCATTAGCTGCAGAAGTCAACGAAAAGTACAATGTTCCGTTAGGGTTATTGAAATTTTCTGTAAAAGGAAAACTGTTGATAGTTCCGAGAGAATTGATACTGGCAAATACAGTATCGTTATTATTGTTCTGATCCGTTAATAACCCAACACCTGCAATACAACTATAATTTCCGGCTGTAGAAAAGTCTGCATGTTGAGTGAAAGTATAAGTAAGAGTATCACCGGGGTTAACAGTTCCGGTAATTATTTCAGTACCAACAATAGTCTGACCTCCATCAATAGTATAAAAAACCGGAATATTTGATTGAGCCTGAGTGCCAATGTTAGTAATTTTTATAGTAACTGAATCGCTTGCAGTATGTCCACAACCCGAAAGCGGAGATAACCATTCAACAGCCGCCATATCATTGGGCTGTAAAATAAATACATTTACCTGATCAATTCCAATATCATCATCGCCATAATCTGAGGTTGCCTTAAACCTTAATATTACATTGGAAGCGGTTGAAGAACCCAGCGATATTGAATATTTAGTCCAAACAGATGTAGTAGTTGTAATTTTCTGAACAAAAGTATATGATGATCCTTCATCTGTTGACATATAAACTGACAGAGAATCCGTTCCGGAAGGATTAATATACCAGAACTCAAGAGTTTTATCGCCTGTTGTTGAAAAATTCAGGAATGCATCCATAGTTCCTGTTGATGCAGCAGGGGTTTCATAAGAATGGAAACGGGCAGAAAACGATGTGCCACTGGCGCCTGCATCAGTGTATGCGCCATTTGTAGATGTCCAAGAAGCAGAAGTTCCATCATCAAACCTTCTCCATGACGGGTTACCTGTTGCAGGAGTATTTATCCAGAATAAACCGGGAACATCACGTGTGTTAAATTTGTTTACCCATGTATTATCAAAATTTTCTATGAAAGGAAGCGGGGCATAATTTTGCACATAAACATTGTTTACGGAAGTATCGTTGACATGATTCAAATCGGTACTGCCATTAGGATTTTCCGTCCATACTTTTATTGTATCAAAGGTCCCGCCAGTAAAATTGTAAGAGCCAATAATTACAGGTCCGTCAACTGCATTCATTGCTAAATTGCCTGTCCATATATGCGGAGTTTGAAGAACGCCATTCACCGACCATGCAATAGAAGCATTTTTTAAAGTATCCGTTCCGAAATTTTTAATAGTTGCAGTAACATTGCTTAATCCTGTATGAACAGTAGAAACAGGGGAATTGATAGCAGAAATTCCTGCATCATTTGCTAATGGTGTAAAAATATAAGTGAGCCCTGATATTGGGAATACTGTTGTAGATAGAGTAATTGTTGAAGCATTGGAAATACCGGCATTGGAAGACAACCAATTAGTAGTAGATGTTCTGTTATTAAAATCAGTTGGCGCTACTCCGGAAGCTGCTGTACCACGCAAACCGACTTGAGGGTGTGTATTATTTGTATAATTTACAGTGAAGGCTCCATAAGCAAATTCAATTACGTTTGTAGTTTCATATAACCTGACCTGGAAATTATAACTTTCTCCACTAAGCCCCATTCTTCTATAATTTTTCCATTGAATAACCAAAGTTCTGTTTGGAGCGGCGCCAATTGTTTCATAACGCAACTCCGCCCCAGCCTGGGCTTGTAAATCGCGGCTAAGTCCGGCAATTCTGTTTTGAAGAATAGAAGGAGCCGTAGATGTAGCGCTTATTGCATTTGTATAACTCGAAGTTGCCATATTCACATGGTCGGGAGATAAAGAAGATTGCCCAAGTGAAATCCAGCCATTAGCGTGAATACCTATTACATCAAATGTATTTCCATTATAGACAAAATTAAATCCAATAGGTAAACCGGGACCGGTAGTTAATGTAGTAGAACCTAAGGGTACTGAAGGATCAAGGAATCGCTGGTCGTTGGTGGAAGTGTTGCCGATAACTGCTCCTCCTGTTATTTCGGTGTAAGTAGAAGTTGCCTGGCTAAATAAATAGTTAGCTACCTGTGCTTTGGAACTAAAGGTTATTAACCCACATGCGAATAATAGTAATGATATTTTTTTCATAATTATTTGTTTAGGTTATTTTAATATTTATTTGATTATTAGCGAACAACAAATATAAGATTTATCCGGATAAAAAAAAGAATTGTTAAATTTTTATACCGATCTTTATCTGTAGTGGTCTACCGTCCTGAAGTTTCAGGATTCGGGACTAAATTTCTCTAAGGGCAATCACTCCCTAAATAATATACGAAATTATAATAAAAAAAGAGAATCGTTTCCGGTTCTCTTTCTAATAATGATTTGAATTTTCACGTTTTAATAACCGAAAATATCCTCCAGGTTAAGATATTTTATTTCCCCATATTTTTTAAGCAGTTTGAAATCGAGAAGTTTTTTATCGCCAATAACAAGGGTTGTGTGAGGTTTACTTTTTACATTCTTTTCTTCAAATGCTTTAATATCGGCGAAAGTTAATTTTGGTAACTGTTCGTAAACATCTTTACGAATGTCGTAGTTAAGCCCAAGTTTTTTAGCCGATTCATAATTAGTAAGCACATCCGCTTTAGTAATTCTATCTGTTCTCATTTGTGTAATCAAAGAACTTTTTGCAAGTTCAAATGATTTATCTGATTCAGGCATAGTATCCATAAGGCTGATAAGACCTGCCAGAGCGTCGCCCATTTTATCAGTTTGAGTAGCGATGTAAGATATGCTGTAATATGATTTTTCTTTTGTCAGAGGTTTCTGATAGAATGAAAACGCTGTATATGCCAGTGCACGGGCTTCACGTAATTCCTGGAAAACGATAGAACTCATTTTACCGCCAAAATACTCGTTGAGCAAAGCTGCTTTTGCCTCAATATCTTTGTTGTAAACATCACCCTTATATAACATAAGTATTTCAGCCTGCTTCATTTCAAAAGGAACATGAAATACCTGGTTTTTTAAAGTAGGTTGCTGAACAAATAAAACAGGTGCAGGAATTGGTGTGAAAGCTGAAGGTACTACATGATATTTTTCAAGTGAAGCCATAAAGACTTCTTTCTTCTGGCTGCCATAATACAAAATATGGTGCTCATAAGAGTTAACTTTTTTAATAATTGAAATAAGTTCTTCAGGAGTGAGCGCTTTAAGTTCTGTCTCGCTAATTTTATTTTTATAAGGTCCTTTGGCGCCCCATACACCATAGCTTCTAAGTGCGCTAAGAATATTTTGCTTATTTAATTTTGCATCTTTTCTTTTTTTCAAAACATCACTTACAAGGTTATCAAGAGAGGCTTTATCAGCTTTCGGGTCGGAAAGCATGCTTTCAAAAAGTCCCATAGCTTTATCAATATTTTCAGTAAGTCCCGAAAGATTAAAAACAGTTTCTTCATCGTTAACACTATTATTGTATGTGCATGCTATCTTGTAAAATTCTTGCTTTAACTCTTCAGCCGTGTATTTGGATGTTCCAAGGTAATCAAGGTATTTTAATGCAATATTTAATTTCTTGCTGTTATTGTTTCCCATCTTGAAAACATAAGTAAGATTGAAGGTTCCATTTTCGGTATTTTCTTTGTAAAGAACTTCAATATTATTTTTTGTTTTCAGAGTAATTATGTCTTTTGAATAATCTAAAAATACAGGTTCTATGTCATTAACTTTATTGCTCACAATTTTTTTATAAAACGCCGACTGATCCGTTCTGTTTATTTTGATAGGTGTAATTTTAGGCTTATTAACTTTAACAATATTTTTATCAACGCCGGTGCGCTTATAAACTATTACATAATTTTTATTTGTGAAATTTGCTTTTGCATAATCCATAATATCCTGTTTGGTTATCCTGGAATAGCGGTCGAACTTGGTAACTTCATTTTCCCAGGGGATATCAAGTACGAATGAATTTACAAAAGCCATAGCTCTTGAATGATTGTCTTCGTAACTTTTCATTTCCTGAAGTTTCAGATCGTTGACAATTGCCGGTATCAGCCAATCTGCAAATTCTCCTTTTTTAATCAGCTCCAGTTGTTCAAGTAATAAATCGCGTACTTCATCTAATGTCTGATTTTCTTTTGGCTTCCCTGAAAGAGTTTCTGCGGAATAATCCTTCATTTTCATTGGAGAAGAAGTAGCGCTTAAAACTTTTTGTTTCTGAACAAGATTAAGGTCAATCAAGCCGGTTGTACTATTAGATAGTATCATGTCAAGTATGGTCAGAATATCAGAATCTTTGGAGTTAGCGCCATCAAAACGAAATGCAATGTTTACATTTTCTCCGTCAGGACCAAGGACTTCTTTAACAACAGGAGAAATTATCGGATCTTCATTTTTATAAGTGTATTGCGGAACGTCCTTCTTTTCATAAGAACCAAAATATTGATCAATTAATTTTATTGTCTCATCAGGGTCAAAGTCGCCGGAAATACAGATAGCCATATTATTTGGCACATAATATTTACTGTAAAATTCTTTTATCTTTTTTATTGAAGGGTTTTTCAGATGTTCTGGAGTTCCAATAGTGGTCTGAGTTCCGTAAGTATGGTTTTTAAAAAGTCCTTCCAGCATAGCCTCATAAGTTTTACGCTGATCGTTGGCAAGCGTCATATTTTTCTCTTCATAAACGGTTTCAAGCTCTGTGTGAAACAAGCGGATAACATTATTTTTAAACCTGTCAGATTCAATCTCAAGCCAGTTTTTCAACTGGTTAGAAGGAATATCGTTTACAAAAACAGTTTGATCATACGAGGTGTAAGCATTGGTACCAGTGGCGCCTATATAACTTACAAGTTTATCATATTCATTAGGGATTGCATATTGCGAAGCAAGAGTTGAAACACTATCGATAGAATGATATATGCTTAATCTTTTAAGCGAATCCTTAGTTCCCCGATATACTTCAAATAAATTTTCAATCTGGTTAAGGAAAGGCTCTTCTTTTGAATAATCCGTAGTACCAAAATTCTTAGTTCCTTTGAACATAAGATGTTCAAAATAGTGAGCCAATCCGGTTGCATCCGAAGGGTCATTTTTGCTTCCGGCTTTAACAGCCACAAAGGTCTGGATTCTCGGTGCATCCTTGTAAACTGTCATATATACTGTTAATCCATTGTCAAGAGTATAAATCCTGGCTTTCAGAGGATCGTCAGAAACGGTTTTATAAACATATTGTTTCTGTGCAATTGCGCCTGTGCATAATGCAAGCGCTACAATTAAAAGAAATCGTTTTACAAAATTAATTTTCATAGTTTTAAGAATTTAGCATTTATGGTTGTGTTTAATAATATTGTAGATATTCGTCTAAAATGTTATTTACCACTTAGACACACAGTACACTAAGAAACCTGCCTACCGGCAGGCAGGCGGCAAGGCAGGCACTAAGAATATTTTTTTGTATTTCTCAGTGAATCCAAGTGTTCTAAGTGCCTTAGTGGTTTTTTTCATTAGTTAAAAATCTATTTCCAGATCGAATTTGTCTCTCAGCTTTTTTATTGCAGGATTTTTTTCTGCCATTTTTTTAAATTTTTCCTGAGGTGTAAAAGGCTTTATATTGTCAGGATTTTTATTGATGATCAATTGCAATTGAATTTTATAATTGTTCAGTTCTTTCCGCAAAAAAGTAAGCATGTCTAATTTTCTGTCAGCAATTTCTTTCTCCTGGACAACATTATCAATGGTAAGTTCAATAATAAAATTTTCTTTCAGTTCAGGTATTCGTGAAGTAAGCGTAATAAAAAAATCCGGAAGTTCCTGTTTGAATTGCTGGGCATACATAGTCCATGCCATTTCAAATTGTTCTTTAGTAAATTCGGCTTCGGGTTTTTCGTATTTTGTATTTACTTCTTCAACTTTATTATTTTCAAGTTCACTTTTCTTTTTATCGGTTTCAGCAAGTGTTTCAAGTATTGATCGTGTTCCATGAACGATTTTCTTTGGAGCAGTTTTATGCGAAGGTTCAGCAACAATATTAACCGGAAGGTCTTCTTTTTTTATTTCATTAACAATTGTATTTTCAATCTTTTTCAATGGTTCAGGCTGAACAGTATTAGTTTTAGCATCTGGAATTTTTGTAATCGGTTTTATGCTTTCTGCTTTTGCAGGTTCTTTAAAAGGATTGCTTTGAGAATGAAATGAACATATCTGCATAAGTGTAAGTTCAAGCAAAAGCCTTTTATTATTTGCGGTTTTATAATTTACATCGCATTTAGCGACAAGGTCAAGCGCTTTAAGTAAAAAATCGGGAGTGCAACTTTGAGCCTGTTCACGGTATTTATCGCGTATATTTTCTCCCACCTCTAAAAGTTTTATTGTAGCTGCATCTTTGCATACAAGCAGATTGCGGAAATGCTCGCCAAGTCCGTTAATAAAATGATGACCGTCGAAGCCGTGTTCAAGGATTTCATTTAATATTAATAATGTTTCGGGAATATTTCCTTTCAAAAAGAAATCAGTAAGGTTGAAGAAATAATCATAATCCAAAACATTCAGGTTTTCGATAACAGCTTTATAAGTAATTGTATCACTTCCGGCGAAGCTGACAATCTGGTCAAATATTGAAAGGGCATCACGCAAAGCGCCGTCTGCTTTCTGAGCAATAATGTGCAAAGCATCGGGTTCAGCAGAAACATGTTCGCAATTGGCTACATATCCAAGATGTTTTGCAATATCATCAATGGTAATACGATTAAAATCGAAAACCTGGCAACGGGAAAGTATAGTTGGTATGATCTTATGTTTTTCGGTGGTTGCAAGAATAAATTTAGCATAAGCAGGCGGTTCTTCAAGTGTTTTCAGGAATGCATTAAAAGCAGAAGCTGATAACATGTGGACTTCATCAATAATATATATTTTATACTTTCCTATTTGAGGGGGCACACGCACCTGGTCAACAAGGTTACGGATATCGTCAACAGAATTATTTGATGCTGCATCCAGTTCAAAAACATTGAACGAATTGGATGTGTTGAACGATTGACAGGGCTTGCAAACATTGCAAGCTTCGATGTTCGGTGAAAGATTTTCGCAGTTGATGGTTTTGGCAAGTATCCGCGCACAGGTTGTTTTTCCCACTCCCCGTGGTCCACAGAAAAGAAATGCCTGTGCAAGATGATTGTTTTTTATGGCATTCTTAAGTGTTGAAGTTATCGAAACCTGGCCAATTACCGTATCAAATGTTATTGGTCTGTACTTCCTTGCCGATACAATAAAATTTTCCATTATTTATAAATGTAATGGGCAAATATATAATAATTTTCTTTTGGTTATAATTCCGGTTTAATGAATTTGTAATTTTTCGATGACATCGGTTGATGAGCGGGTGAATTCAGTATATTAAAATGTAAAATCATTCAGGTAGTATATCATAATTAAGAAGACTTTGATTAAAAAAACTTATATCCATTTATTTAGTTGTATCTTGCAAATAATTGAAAGGGGGAATATTATGTGTTTTTCGGCAGAAGCAAGTTTTGCAGGAGGTATTATCATTTCTTCTATTGGTATTGCTACTATCAGAGAAACTCATAAACCTTCCCAACTGATATTTGCGTGCATTCCATTATTTTTCGGGGTTCAACAAATTGCTGAAGGCTTTTTGTGGTTATCATTGCCTTATCAGGAATATATTAATGTTCAAAAAATTGCCACGTATATATTTTTACTAATGGCTGAGGTTTTTTGGCCTGTTATGGTCCCTATAGCAGTTCTGTACATGGAAGAGAATAAAAAGAGAAAAAGAATATTATGGGCATTATTAGTAATGGGTATATCCCTTGCAATGTATTATACTTATTGTTTTTTGTCTTTTAATGTTACACCAAAAATTATATATTATCATATCCAGTATGATAATGATTTTCCTGGATCTATGGTAGTGCTGACTAATATTATCTACATAATTACCACTATAATTCCTCTTTTTGTTTCGAGTATTAAAAGGACTCACCTGTTAGGTGTATTAATATTTCTTTCGTGTTTAGTTACAGCAATATTTTTTACACAAAATCTTACTTCCGTATGGTGTTTTTTTGCAGCATTAATAAGTGGAGTTATTTTCTGGATACTTAGGGATTCTAAAAGAAAATTTCATCTTGACAAAATAGAACTATTAAAGAAACCTTTAACTCAAGAATAATTTTTTTTTCAATCCTATCATCCACAATATTCGAAATTGTAATTTTTAATTTCAGTTATTTTTTCATAGCCCGTTTATAGTAAACATAGCCCCTTTGTTTATCTGCCAATGAACAACAGGAACGGAAGTTTTTCCTAGCCTAACTGCCTTATTTAATACTTTAATAATTTTTAGGATGTTTGGAAAATGTTTAAATTTGGGAGCAAATAATAACTTTAGGGGAAACAAGTTATGGGCAACTTAAAGACGATAGAAATAAAAAAACTTTTGCTTTTAATTGCGACACTCACGGCACTTTCGACAAAAGCACAGACATCGGTTTACCATCCGTTTCCTGACAGCAACGCTGTTTGGAACATTCATTTCACTGGGAGTTGTATGATTGGGACAGATGAAGAGTTTTATTCGATATTTCTTTCAGGTGACACTTTAATTAATAGTGAAACATATCACAAATTTTTCACACCGTTTGTTCAATCTTTTTTGTCAGGTTCTTGCACAGTTACTAATTTGACTGGTTACAAAGGGGCAATCAGACAAGACACTTTAGCAAAAAAAGTATTTTATATCCCACCAACAAGTAGTACTGAACAATTGTTATACGATTATAATTTGCAAATAGGAGACACAGTTAAAGGTTTTCTTGAATCTTTTGCACTTTCTCAAGATACTGTTTACTCTATTGATTCCGTTTTGGTTGGCAGCAATTATTATAAAAGGTGGAATATTAATACTTGTTATAATATTTACATCATTGAAGGAATTGGTTCTACTTATGGTTTATTACAATTGTCTCCTGGTTGCGCAACAGATTTTCCAGATTATTCAATTAATTGTTTCGAGCAAAATGGCATTACACTTTATCCAGGCACGGCAACAAATTGCCAAATAATTACTTCAGTAAATTCTACTGCCCCAATTTCAAATCAAGTAAAAGTTTTTCCCAATCCTTCAAACGGCTCATTCTCGGTTAACTTCGACCAGCCAATAAATATCAGTGAAATTCAATTGACTGATTTGCTTGGAAATATTGTTTTTCGACAGCCGTCCAATAATCAGAAAAAAATCGACATAGACAATTTACCAAGTGGTACTTATATCCTGACAGTAATTGACAAGGAAAACAAAACGACAAACAGAAAAATAATAAGTTGCCTATAAACAAACCGTGTAAATCAGAAAAAACTAGTTAAGTTATAAAATATGAAAAGATCAAACTTTACATTACTAATTTTATATTTATCATTTATATTTTCTTCTTTTTGTGTAAATGCAAAAAATACATCTCCATACGACACTTTATTTATAGGTGTTTCTAAAGCGCATGGCAGCGAACATTACCTAAGTTATGTGAAGTTTCTTAAAACAATAGTTCGTTAATTTTTTAATGCATTTCAACACGCAATTTTACCTAACCATATAGCGTCCCGATAAACCCTT
>CAINEZ010000558.1 GCA_903847905.1 uncultured Bacteroidota bacterium | reverse complement strand
GAGATTTTAATGAAGAAAAAAGTTTGGTAAATAAGAATTGATAAATATACAGCCGAAGTAGTAATTCCGGCTCCTGCAAGCCCATATTTAGGAATAAGCAGATAGCCAAGAACTATTGTAAAAACAAAGCCTATTGCTGAACTTATACTGTTGTGATAATGTTTGCCAACGCCGGAAAAATAATGTGAGAAAGAAAAAGATAACGAAAGAAAAAGAATACCCGAACTAAGGCAGATAATCACGAGTGGTAGTTCATTGAAATCCTTACCAAACAAGTATGAGAAAATGCTGGCGGGAATAAGTATTAAAATAATAAGAAGAAAAAAAGTTATAATAAAAGAAATTTTACTAAAAACGAGCGTGATTTTTTTCGAATATTCTTTGTCATTAGTATTTGATATCCTGGAATATTGAACAATCGCCATACTTTTTCCGGTAAGCCATAATCCTTCTGAAAGCTGCACTCCGGCAGAATAAATTCCAAGCGCTGCTCTCCCGATAAAATTTTCAATAAAATAATAACTGATGCGGTAATTGAATAGCTGAATGATATTGGCTAACTGAACATAAGTCCCAAAACGAAGTATATTCTTTGTAACTTCCCTGAGATTTTTAAAATTTGAAAAATGAATATATCTGAATGAAACAAAAAACCCTGCAATCATGCCAAAACCCCATGAAACATACAAAGCTATTATATATGACATTATATCTTTTCTGCCATATAAAAAGATTAGTGCTGATAGGACAGCAATCATCAATATTATTTGCAGGGAACTGATGATGTTATACTGTTTTACTTTTTCTTTTCCCAGCAGTAATGTAAGGTTAATGGATGATAATGACAGGATAAGAGAAAGGAATATTAAATGATAAAAATATTCATGGGGAATCAAATTAAATAGATTTAAAATGTATGAACAAAAAAAAGCAGTAAAAAGCGCCCAGATATATGAAAATACTAAAAGCTGAAAAACATCAAAGCGAGGGATAAGATAAATAAGAGCAGAACCTCCGATAAAATTATTTACCATCTGAACGATTGTAATACCAAGTACTATAAGGCTTATTGTTCCTACACCTTTCGCACCAAATTGATTCGAACAAATCATTAGTATTCCCAAGCTCAGAAAGGCATTGAGCAATCGTGTACTTATGGTACCAATAACTTTATTTACCATTTCTCCTTATTGATAAAAGCTTTTTTATTTTTTTTATTAACTTGTAGCAGAATGCAGCGCTTACAAATTTATGTCTTTTTGCATCAAATATAGTATAATTGCCGGCTTCGCAAATAGTATGGATACCAATGTTGAATTTGCAGTTTTTTAACTGGGAAATATATCCTTCGGTTTCTTCTTCAAATTCAAGAGTATTTAGCTTTTTTATCTTATTCAATGCTATTTTGCCGCCATAGGTTTTAGAACAATCCTGTGCAGGACGGTACAATATTTTGTCTTTTATAAATAGATTGCCGGCAGGTCTTGCAGAACGAATGTCGGTTTTTACAGGATTTGCCTGATGCGGCTGGTAGGGTCCATCAAAATTATCGGAGTAATACAGAAATAATTTGGAATTAGAATCCTCGGAATTTTTTGTACAGAAAAGCCACCATTTATCATTGTATTTATAAACTGAACTGTCAACGTTATCTGTATTTTCAAGAATAGTTTTATGAAAATTGAGACCTCCGGAAGTTTTGTCAATTTTGTAAATATCTACCTGCCTGTTTCCAAACGATTCAGGGATACAATACCATTCATCATTACAACTAAAAATATATGGATATGATAAATGATACGGTTTTTCCAATACTGTTCTTTCGCCCGAAAACCCATCCTTTTCATTATATATTATTTCCCTGATAGTTCCTGTTCTTGTTTTGTAATCAAAACATTCAAAGAGAATCATGATTTTGTGTTCAAAAGTGTATGCAAAGCTATCTGCTTTGAAGCGTTTATGGCTTTGTGCCGGAGCCCATATTATTTCTTTTTCAGGAATGCCATATTCAATAATGTATGAAAGACTCTTTTTTACTATTCCTATGTTCCATTGTTCACTTCTAAAAAGTTCATTGTAATGAAATTTTAATTTATTGAGAAACAACTTAGCTATGAACTTCAGCATTTTCAGGTTAGAAGGCACCGTGTATATCTTTGCCCTGGATGAAAGCGGGGAGTGAAAAAAATAATTAGTTAAACCATTTTTTATGTCATTGCAAACCTGTACAGGCCAGGAGGAACTTCCATAATATAAATTGTCAATGTTTGCCGAATAAGAGTGATTGATGGTTTTGAAATATCCTTTTCTTAATATAACTCCTGAATCAAGTTTATCAGTAAGAATTTGAAGTGTCGCCCCGTTTACATGATCGTTGTAATATATTTCCCATAATCCTGCAGGTCCGCCTCTGTATTTTTCAGCATCATCATGATGATAAGACCATATTCCAAATTTAGCCGACCGAAGGATATCACCCCGAATTATATTGAAGCCAAAGCGGAGAATGAAATCAAGGTTTTTATCCTTAATAATTTTAATATCATTTTCGTAAAAATATTCAGAATATTTTCCTTTTTTGATAACTTCACATTGCAGGTAAGGAATAGTGTTTAACTTTTGTGAAAGGTTGATTTCTTTAATATAATCGGGATTGAAAATAAATTTTTTATGAAGCCTGAAAATAAAATCTTTTCTAAAAATTGAACAGAGTTTCTTTAGAAGACTATTTTTATCAGTAATAGTTTTATTAATTACAAGTAAACATAATTCTGTATTTCCTGATTCAATCAATTGGTCAATTATTCTGACCTGCCATTTTTTAAAATGATAACCGTTGCAGAGTATGCCAAAACGAAGTTTGTCAGCATTGAGTTGAGTATTTTTATTTTCAATTTCTGACATTATTATATTTTAAAGGTTATAGAGAAATAGGGTATAAAGGTATAAGTTTATAAGGGAATAAGGATTACCCTATACCTTATATCCCTATACCGCTATGCCATGCTTATACCTATATTCCTCTTTTTCGTAAAAATCCTGATACTGTAATATGTGAAAACTTTGATTTTATTTTTTTAGTATATCGCTGTATATTTTATAAAACGCTTCACTTACAACTTCAATGCTGAAGCGTCCGATAGCATATTGACGTATTGAACATCTGTCATAAAGCATGTAATTACTTAACATCAGATTTATAGCATTTTCGAGGGCAAGCTCATCTTTTGAGTCGACCAGTATTCCTTTATCTTCCGAAACAATTTCAGTTATGCCACCTACATTGGTTGATACCACAGGTAATCCGGCTGAAAATGCTTCGGCAATAACTACCGACATAGTTTCGTAATTGCTGAACATAAGCATAAAATCAGCATCAGTATAAATTTCTACCAGTTCTTTTCCGGTTTTTAATCCTTCAAAAAAAACACATTTATTAAGGATCCCAAGTTCTTCTGCATATTTTTCAAGCGTTTTTTTATCAACTCCGTCGCCAACCATTCTGCAAATAAAATCATTTCGTTTTTCTGAAAGTCTCTTCAAAACCCTGAGAATGCCGGAAATATTTTTCGACTTGTCTTCAAAACAGGAAACATGCAGAATTTCAATTTTTGACTTTTTAGATTTTTTAGAATATATAAAAAAATTTGTGTCCACAACATTTGGAACGACCTGAAAATTTTTATTGTTCAATTTATGACCGATCATGGCATTTTTCAGGTTATTCGTAACAGTGGTAATAGCAGAAGCTTTTTTTACAACAAGTTTGGTTATCCATTTTCTCAGGACGCCACTGTATGTATTGACAACAGGCATATAGCGAGACCAATGTTCAGTAATGATATATGGTTTTCCACTAAATATTTTGTTCAGGTAGGCAACAACAGCAGTACGCGTAAGGATATTTACATGTATCAGGTCGTAATTGCCGAAATGTTTTTTTATTGCACTAAAACCAATGATATATGCCTTACAAAACCGGAACAATTTAATAAAGCCTGAAAATATTGGAATGTTATATAAAAAATCATTGTAGTAAACAATCACCTGGGTGAAGTTATTATCTTTTAAAATATCTGTTTTGTATTTCTCATTGCTATGGGTGATGCATTGCTGGATATATAAAACAGCGACATCACATTTTTTTGAAACGGCTCTTGCATGTCGTTCAACAAACAACCCCAGCATCGAATCTTCTTTACTGGGGTACCATGCTGAAAGAAATAATATTCTGATATTTTTGGTGCTTTGCTTCAAAAGTTATGAATATATAACTTACAAATTTAGATTTATTTAATAATGTATATGTTTTTTTTACGGAATTTTAGTATTTTTGCACTCAAATTAACTGGTGGATGTAGCTCTCCCTTATCCCGATAGCTATCGGGATCGGGAGGTTAGGGACATCAGATTGATAAGAAAATTTAAAAAAAGTTCATAATACACGGTGGATGTAGCTCAGCTGGTTAGAGCATCAGATTGTGGTTCTGAGGGTCGTGGGTTCGAACCCCATCTTCCACCCAAATAAAAGGTTCTTCAGAATGAGGAACCTTTTTTTATTGATCGGGGCGAGAAGCCTTCCTAAAGGCAGTCGAATTATCCCGATTAGCGAAGCAATATCGGTGAACCCCACCTGCCGGCAGCTACCGTGTGGACACAAATATTATTAGCTTTGGCACAAAAAAGATATGAATAAAATAAGCCATACACCAAATTTTGAAGGAAT
>CAINEZ010000557.1 GCA_903847905.1 uncultured Bacteroidota bacterium | reverse complement strand
GGGTTCGATTCCCGCCCCGGGTACTGAGCAGAGGCTATCTCAAAAACGAGATAGCCTTTTTGCATATTGAATGGTCGGGCAGGCCCGCCCCGCGTACAAGGCCGAAACTTTAGAATAACAAGAAGTTCGGCTTTTTTTATTAATTCATTTTCTTGCAAAAATTCCCCACTCTACCCTGTATTTTTTCCATAAGAGTGCGGAATGGAGTGCGGAATGGAGTGCGGAATTTTTCTAAATATACCATTTTATTCTCTTTACGGCAAATCAGAAATCCGACCTATTTCCAAAATTGGTATTCAGAAAGACTTACTTCGGCAAAATCAGCACAACGCTTCGGCTTGACATAATTTACGTTTTATGTTATTACAATCTGATTTTGTTTTGCTTTTTACTTAACAATTATGCACAAGCCTTAGTATAAAAAAAACGAAAAAGAGATGATCAAAACGGGAGCACATAAGAGACTCCCATGAGAAAATAATGGGCTACAAAGCTTCGCTGAACCGATTAGCAAGATAGCATGTGGACGGCAACTCGTCTCGTCCACACCCTATATTGCGGGGCTATGCCCCAGTACCCCCAAGAAAAAGACATATCAATAGTTAATTACAATTTAATCCAACCTTAATTTTTTCTTAATTCGATATGCTTTTTGTAAAAGTAATTTTGACAAATGTTTAATTAAAAATTTAAGGAGGACAAAATTATGTTACCAATGTTAAGAAATAGGACATTATTCCCAAGCTTAGCGGATGAGTTTTATGGGAAAGACTGGTTTCCGGGCTTTGTTAATGAACAAACCGGGGTCAGCATGCCTGCTGTAAACATCATAGAAGGCAAAGATGATTTCAAGATTGAAGTAGCCATTCCCGGTTTAAAAAAGGAAGATTTTAAACTGAAAGTGGAAAATGATGTGTTGACCATTTCTTCAGAAAATGAAAACCAAAAAGAAGAAAAAAACGAAAAGTTCATGAGAAAGGAGTTTTGTTACTCAAGCTTCAGTCGTTCATTCATCTTATCTGATGGAGTTGATCCTGATAAAATAAATGCTTCCTACAAAGACGGGGTTTTAGATGTTGTTATTCCTAAAAAGGAAACAGCTAAGGAAAAACCAGTAAGGCAGATAAATATTTCGTAAGAAATATTTGTTTAAAACAATCCCGAATTAATTCGGGATTGTTTTAATATTTTATAACTGGTATTAACAATTTCATTACTTAACCGAATTTTAATTCAATATTAATTTTTTCTTAATACACTATGCTTTTTGTATAAATACTTTTGACAAATAAAATAAACTATAAATAAATAAAAGCTATGGGAAAAATCGGAACAGACATCTTAAATATAGATGTAAAAAAATTAACACAAATGCTTAATGAAGCGCTTTGCGAAGAATGGCTCGCATACTATCAGTATTGGATTGGCTCACGCGTAATGGAAGGTCCGATGAGAAGTGAAATCGAACCCGAATTATTAATTCATGCTAACCAGGAATTGAATCATGCGGTATTGGTTGTTACAAGAATAATTCAACTCGGCGGCACACCTGTATTAAATCCATCAGACTGGGCTAAATTTGCCCGTTGCTCTTATGAAGCGCCTGTTGATCCTTATGTTGAAGTTGTCCTTAATCAGAACTTAAAAGGTGAACGATGCGCTATTCAGAGATATAAAGAAATTGCAGACTTCACTAACGGTAAAGACCATACAACACATCAGATGGCAACAACAATTCTTAATGAAGAATCAGAACATGAGCAGGACATTGAAGAATGGCTTACCGATATTGCCAGGATGAAAATGGAATTTAAAAAAATACGTCTATAAACAAAATTTAAATAAATACTAAAAAAACACAACCATGAAATTTGAACTACCAAAATTACCTTATGAAATGGGTTCCCTGGAACCATTTATCTCAAAAAGAACTCTTGAGTTTCATTATGGGAAGCATCATCAGACTTATGTTAACAATCTTAATAATTTAATTTCCGAAACTAAGTTTGGAAATTCAGAACTTGAAAAAATTATTATGGAAGCGGAAGGGCCTATATTCAATAATGCCGCACAAGTATGGAATCACACATTCTATTTTATGAGTTTGAAAAAAGTTAATGAATGCGGGCCTAAGGATATTCTCGCTGAAGCAATCAATAAAAGTTTCGGATCATTTTTAGATTTAAAAGATGCTTTTACAAAAGCATCTGTAAGTTTATTTGGTAGCGGTTGGGTTTGGCTTGTGAAAAATCAGAACGGATTATTGGAGATAATTCAGGAAAGCAACGCAGGTAACCCGCTTCGTAAAAGATTAAAACCAATTCTGACATGTGACGTTTGGGAGCATGCCTACTATCTGGATTATCAAAACAAACGTAATGAATATATTGATGCTTTCTGGAGTCTTATTAACTGGGAAGTAATTGAAAAAAGATTTATTTAAAAATTTTATTTTATCAATAGTTCGTTAATTTTTTAATGCATTTCAACACGCAATTTTACCTAACCATATAGCGTCCCGATAAACCCTTCTTATTTTTTTGCAACTCAGGTCAATTTCTAAGTTTGCAAAAATTCTGTCAGCCATGATTTT
>CAINEZ010000556.1 GCA_903847905.1 uncultured Bacteroidota bacterium | reverse complement strand
CAAATCATGTATTTTTTTATTGAAGTAATAACAAATTATAGCGATAATAATATATTTCTATAAGGAATTTGATAAATCAATATTCTTAAAGATGAAAATTGAAATGGCTTTCTTTTTTTTATAATTTAGCATCATGCATAAAAAGATTACGACATATTTGTTTTTTTTGTTTTGCTTCACTGGTGCGATCGCCCAGGAGCATTCGCTGGATTATTTTATAAATCAGGGATTGTCTAACAGTCCTTTATTAAAAGATTATCAGAACCAAATAAAATCGAATGTTCAGGATAGTTTGCTAATAAAATCAGGACAAAAGCCAAAAATTGATGCTACCGGTCAGATATTAGTACCACCTTACGGAAAAAATTTCGGATATGATGAAGCAATAACCAATGGAGGGAATTATTCAGCTATCGTTGGTGTTTCACAAAAGCTTTTCACGAAAAATATATTGAATAATCAATATGAAAATATAGGACTGCAAAGTAAATCTTCCGCTAACAACGCAAAAATATCTGAACAGGAATTAAAAAAACTAATCAGCAGCCAATATATCACTGTTTATAGTTCATACAGCGAATTGCTTTTTGAAAAACAGCTTCTTGATCTCTTAAAAGATGAAGAACAAATATTAAAACAACTTACAGAAAGCGGAATCTACAAACAATCAGATTATCTTTCTTTTATTATTGAAACACAGGCACAGGAAGGCGCTGTTCTTCAGCAAAAGATAATTTACAGACAGGAATTATATAATCTCAATTCTATTTGCGGAATCACCGATACATCATTATATATATTACCGGATCCTCAGATTGTTCAAGCTAACGATATTCATCTGGAAAATTCCCCTGTGTTTCAAAAATTTAAAATAGATAGTTTATTAAACATTAATGAACAAAAAACAATTTCATTTAATTATGGACCATCGCTTGAATGGTTTACCGACATGGGTATTAACAGCATCGATCCATTGCTTGCATACAGGCATTTTGGTTTTAGTTTTGGCTTAAATTTTAAAATGCCTATATATGACGGAAAACAAAAAAATATGCAAATCCAGAAGTTGCAGATAAGAGACGACTCCAGGAAAAATTACGAAGATTTTTATAAGAAACAACATTCACAAAAAATTCAGCAATTGGATCGCAAGATCTCTTCTTATGATTTACTCACTTTACAAATTAATAAACAACTTGGCAGCATCGAATCGCTTATAAAGATGAACAAGCTGCAACTCAATACCGGTGAGCTTTCCATTACTGATCATATTCTTACAATAAAAAATTATATTGAAACAAAACATCAGTTGAATGTTTTGCAATTTGAAAAAATGCAAACAATAATTGAATTAAATTATAATGATATTCAATAGTCAAATTTTATTATATTATGAAAATAATTTATTGTAAAACAGAATTTTTCAGCGCTGTATTTTTATCCATTTTATTTTTTGGTTGTGTCAGGAATAAAGAAACAGATGAAAAAGAAATTAAACCTAAAACTTTTGTTACATGTACTAATATCAGTAAAGAACAACTTTCTGAAACTATTGATTTGAACGCCACATCTGTTTTTCAGATCAAAGATAATGTGAAATCAAACCTGAACGGTTATATACAGGAAGTACACGCCAAACTTGGTGATTTAGTAAAAAAAGGGCAAATTCTTTTCACCATGAAAACAAAGGAAGCTTCTGCATTATCAAATAAATTAGCTGATACAACATTTAATTTTTCGGGTGTTGTGAAAATTTATTCTCCTTTGAGTGGCATAATAATATCAATGAACAAACAAAACGGCGATTTTGTGCAGGAAGGCGACGACCTTGCAATTATTGCCGAACAGAACAGCTTAGTATTTATTTTAGATGTTCCTTTTGAATTAAAAAATATAATTAAAACCGGTAGCGCTTGCAATATTTCTTTGCCCGACAATGAAATTATAAAAGGCACAATCACTTCAGAAATGCCGACAGTGGATGTAGCTTCACAATCGCAAAGCTATATCGTGAAACCAAATGTTACACATTCCATTCCTGAAAATTTAATTGCAAAAATAAATATTGAAAAAAATAATAAACGACAAGCGATGACATTGCCGAAAGAAGCAGTATTAGCTAATGAAACGCAAACTGATTTCTGGATAATGAAATTAATAAATGATAACACTGCCGTGAAAGTTCCAATAAAAAAAGGAATTGAGTCGTCCGGTAAAATTGAAATTCTTGAACCTATATTTGATCCTTCTGATAGAATAATAATTTCGGGTAATTACGGTTTGCCTGATACTGCAAGCGTTTCGATAAAAAAGAATTAAGCTATAAGTATAAAGAACACATAAAACTAATAATATGAAAGAATCAGAACATGTAAAACTTAATGAGGCAAAATGGGATAAATGGGCAGCATCAATTGATGGCAAAGGTTGGAGATATGTTTATTTAAGGAAGTGCCAGAGTGGAGTTGTTTCTTTGATGGATATAAAAGAAAATATGAACTTTCTTGATATTGGTTGCGGAACCGGCTGGGCGCTTGGACAAATTGCAAAAATAATTAATGGCAAAGGTTCTTTTTATGGCATTGATTTATCAGATAAAATGATCGAAAAGGCAAAAGAAAATTTTAAAGACAATGAAAATTTTCATTTTATAAAATCCAATGCCGAATCAATTCCTATCAACGACAATTTATTTGATGCCATCATTTGTACCAATTCATTTCATCATTATTTGAATCCCGATAAAGCATTGAAAGAAATGTATCGTCTTTTAAAGACTGGTGGAAAAATATATATACTTGACCCAACTGCTGATTTCATGTTTATTAAGATAATAAATTTACTTGTTAAATTATTTGGACACGAACATGTTAAGTTATACAGTACAAAAGAATTTAAAAAATTGATAACTGATGCGGGTTTAAAATATATAAAATGTGATAAAATTGGAATGCAACAAAAAGTACATATAGGAGAGAAATAATGAAAAACTATTTCCATTTTCATAGAAATCCTATTTCCTTAATATTGGCGATAATTATCGCCTGCGGAATTTATTTTTACAGAGATATTAAAGTTTCATTATTCCCCGAAATTACTTTTCCGAAAATAAAAATCATTGCTGAAAATGGCGAGCAGCCTGTTGACAAGATGATGATTTCAGTTACGCGACCTTTGGAAAATACCATCAGGCAAATTCCCGATATAAAAGTTATACGCAGCATCACAAGCAGAGGTTCATGCGAGATATCGGCATTTCTGAAATGGGGTTCGGATATAAATGAAAATTTACAAATGCTCGGGTTGCGGATTGATGAAATAAAAAACCAACTCCCTTCAACAGTAAATATCGAAATAGAAAAAATGAACCCATCCATTTTACCGGTGATGGGTTTTACCCTCGAGAGTAAATCCAAAACGCCTATTGAGCTTAATCTTATTGCAAATCATATTGTAAAGCCTTTTTTGTCGCAGGTAGAAGGAGTATCATCTGTAGCTATTATCGGAGGTAAAACAAAAGAATTCTGGATAATGATAAATCCGCAAAAAATGAGTTCCTTTTCTATAACGCCCGATAATATTATAGTCGCCATGAATCAAACAAATTTTATTAGTTCAAATGGCTACATGGCTGATTACAGGAGATTGTATTTAACCGTTACCAATGCCGGACTTTACGATAAACAGGATATCGAAAATGTAATTATTAAAAACGATGGAAAAAGAATAATTAAGTTAAAAGATATTGCAAATGTTGAAGCGCAAGAAAAAGTTGAATATACAAAAATTAACGCAAATGGTAAGCAGGCATTGCTTGTTGCTATTATCAAGCAACCAAACGCTAATTTGATTGAACTGTCGAAAAATGTAATGTCAAAAAAGAATGAGTTGGAAAATATTTTGCCCAAAGATGTTTTTATTTTTCCTTATTATAACCAGGCTGATTTTGTAAATGACGTAATGGCCGGTGTTGGCGACTGTATATGGCTTGGGCTGTTTCTCTCCATTCTTGTTGCAATTATGTTTCTTCGTTCATTAAAAGCATGCACTACAATTTTAATAACAATTCCGGTTACTTTACTTCTTACAATTATTTCACTTTACAGCTTTGGCTACACTTTAAATATTATGACTTTCGGAGCTATCGCTGCGGCAATAGGTTTAATAATTGACGATGCAATTGTTGTTGTAGAGCAGATACACCGTACACGTGAAGAAAATCCCGACACCGAAATTCATACTATAGTTCACCAGGCGGTTACTTATTTGTTGCCTTCTATGATTGGATCTTCAATAAGCACAATCGTTATTTTTATACCGTTTATTTTGCTTGGCGGCGTTGCAGGTGCTTATTTCAATGTTCTCACAAATACGATGATTATAACATTGGTTTGCTCTTTTATTGTTACATGGCTTGGTTTGCCTGTTATTTATTTATTACTTTCAAAAATAAAATTTAT
>CAINEZ010000555.1 GCA_903847905.1 uncultured Bacteroidota bacterium | reverse complement strand
TTATTAGCGTGGATAATAAAATAATTTTTTTCATAATTTTTTTAAGTTTAAATTAAATTTAATGGAACAAAAATAGATCATCTTTTGAGCGCTCACTGTTAACAGGTAGTTAATTTCTGTTAATGATATGTTAATTTACAAAATTCACTATTTTTTTAACTAACTTTGATATGAAATTTTGAAATAAACATAATGCCCGATGAATAAAAAAACAATTGCTATTATTATTTTTTTGACAAGCATATCGCTTATTGGTATTGTTATTACGCAGCTTTTCTGGGTTAGGAATGCAATTAAAATGAAAGAAAGACAATTCTATCACAGAGTTAGTATCGCTCTAAAAAGCACAGTGGAACAACTTTCCGACATTAGAAAAGACACATCTCATAATAATTTTACTTCTGTTTGCAAACCGGGTTGCAGTATGATTACAGAAAACATTGTTAGTGTAATTAAACCTGCATCCCTTGACTCAATTATAAAAGATGAGTTTGCAAACATGAATATTCAAATGAAATACGAATATGGGGTTTTTCGAAAGTCAGACAGCAATTTTATCATTGGCGCAAATAATAATTTCAAGAATGAGATTATTAAAAGCGAACACTTTACTTCATTATCATGTTTATGGAAACCAGATAGCTATGTTCTGGGTGTTTATTTTCCTGATGAAAAAAACTTTCTAATCGGTGAAATGTTTGGATGGCTTTTTATTTCCGCGTTGTTTTTACTGATTGTTATCTTTAGCTTTTCGTACATTATGCTTTCGCTTGTTAAGCAGAAAAAAATATCAGAAATGAAAACGGATTTTGTTAACAATATGACGCATGAATTCAAAACACCCATTGCAACTATATCACTCGCAAGCGAAATGCTATTAAAACCAAGTATAAACGAGTTGCCTAGTAAAACTGAAAAATATGCAAACATAATTTATGATGAGAACAACCGTCTGAAAAATCAGGTTGAGCAGGTGTTGCAAATAGCAGTTTTAGACAAAGGAAATTTTAAACTTAAAAAAACTGAAGTTAACCTTCATGAAATCATTGAACTGGCAGTAGATAATTTTGAAATGATTGTTAAACAGCGATGCGGAAAAATTATTAAACACCTTGATGCTTCTATGGCTACTTTTTTTGCAGATCCTATTCATATCACAAATATAATTCATAACATGCTGGATAATGCAAATAAATATTCTCCCGAACCACCTGAAATAACAGTGTCTACAAAGAATATTGAAAAAGGAATTATTTTATCTATTGAAGATAGAGGCATTGGAATTATCCGCGAGAACCAGAAACACATATATAAAAAGTTTTATAGAGTTCATACCGGTAATATTCATGATGTTAAAGGATTTGGATTAGGCTTGTATTATGTGAAAATAATAGTTGAAGCTCACGGTGGATCAATAAAACTACATAGCGAAATTAAAAAAGGAACCCGATTTGAAATTTATTTTCCTTTTATTAAAAACTAAAAATCATGACAAAGGAAAAGTATAGAATATTATTAGTAGAAGATGATCCTAACCTAAGTCTGGTTTTGCATGATTATCTCGAAATGCTTGGGTATGATATCGATTCGCGATATAATGGAGAAGAAGGATTGACAGCTTTCAATAAAAATAGTTATAGTATGTGCATTTTAGATGTTATGATGCCCAAAAAAGATGGCTATTCTCTTGCTGAAGAAATTAGGAAAAAAGATAAAAATATTCCAATTGTTTTCCTTACTGCAAAATCTTTTAAGGAAGATCGTATCAAAGGTTTTCAAGTTGGCGGTGACGATTATATTACTAAACCATTTAGTACGGAAGAACTTAATTACCGCATAAAAGCTATCCTACGCCGAACAACAATTACACGTCAAGAGAAACCATCTGAAGAACAAACAATTTTTAAATTGGGAATATTTTCTTTCGATAGCGTAAATATGATTTTGAGTTCCAGTGGTAAAGAGCAACATCTTACGCGTAAGGAATCGGAATTGTTAAAAGTGTTATGTATTCACAAAAATCAAATACTTACCCGCGAAAATGCTTTAAAATCAGTATGGGGCGATGATGATTATTTTATTGGCAGAAGCATGGATGTATTCATTACCAAACTCAGGAAATATTTAAAAGACGAACCCCGCGTGTCAATAACAAATGTTCATGGAACAGGATTCAAATTTGTTGTTGAGGAATAATTATTAAATTTTTCTAGAAAAATTTCAATTTAGCAGGAAACATTATCTTTGCTACCTGACATTATATTATATACAAATGAATACTGCTAATTCCCGTAATAGTACAATACTTTCAATAACATTCATTGGCATTTTATTTTTTATATTTGGTTTTGTAACATGGCTGAATGGAACACTGATCCCTTTTCTGAAAATTTCCTGCGAGCTTAATAATGCACAAGCATATTTTGTAACATTTGCTTTTTATATTTCTTATTTTGTGATGGCTTTGCCTTCTTCATGGGTATTGCATAAAACAGGTTTTAAAAGTGGTATGGCGCTCGGACTTATTGTAATGGCAATAGGTACATTGTTTTTTATTCCTGCTGCAAACACCAGAACTTTCGGGTTATTTTTAACAGGACTTTTTATCCAGGGAACAGGTTTGTCAATATTACAAACTGCATCAAATCCTTATATTACAATTCTTGGTCCCATTGAAAGTGCTGCAAAAAGAATAAGCATAATGGGAATTTGCAATAAAATTGCTGGCGTTATAAGCCCGTTAATTCTTGGTGCTATTGTTCTCAAAAATGCAGATGCATTGAAAGAAAAATTGGGATCAGTTACAAACCTAATTGATAAAGAAGTATTACTTAATGATATGGCTGCAAGGGTGATTTTTCCTTATGCTGTAATGGCTGTAACTCTTGTTATTCTTGCGGTATTGGTTAAGTTATCTCCGTTACCGGATATTGATACTGATAAAGAAGAAGATCATATAAACGAAACAAACGTAAGTAAAAAAAATATTTTTCAATTTCCGCATTTGATTCTTGGATTTGTTGCAATCTTCCTTTATGTAGGCGCAGAAGTGATAGCGGGCGATACAATTATTCTTTACGGGCAATCGCAGGGAATTGCAATGGCTGATGCCAGAGTTTACACAAGTTGTACTTTAATAGCTATGTTGTTAGGTTATATAGTATGTATAATTGCTATTCCAAAACTAATTTCTCAGAAAAATGCACTGGCAATAAGCAGTTGTTTGGGTATAATTTTAACTCTTACGGCTGTTTTTATTTCCAATAAATTAATCACATATATCCCATTTATTAATTTGGAAACATTTAAATTAATTTCACTGCCAATTCCTTATACAGTTTTATTTATAGCTATACTTGGTTTTGCAAATGCAGTGATGTGGCCTGCAATATGGCCTCTTGCAATAAACGAACTAGGTAAGTTTACAAAAACAGGTTCTGCAATTCTTATTATGGGAATAGCTGGCGGCGCAACACTTCCATTGTTATACGGAAGATTGGTAGATATTAGTTCTATTGGTTCGCAACAAGCTTATTTAATTTTATTGCCTTGCTATTTGTTTATTTTATATTACGCTTTTAAAGGTCATAAGTTGAAAAGTCAAAAATAGGTATGGGAAATAAAGGCATAAGGTAAAACAAAGATTCTTATTATTTCCTTATTCCTAAATACCCTATACCTTTATAACTTTATTATAAGACATACAAAGAAAAAATATGAACCTGATTGTTTTTTTAGCATTATTCCTGCCCGTTGTTTTAAGCGGAATTTCTGTTTTCTTTTTTAAAACAGGAGAAAAAACCTTAAAGCTGATCCTTGCATTTGGCGGAGCTTTCTTGTTATCGCTATCTTTTACAGAACTTATTCCCGAAATATATTCTTCCGAATCGGAGCAAATTGGTTTGTTTATAATGCTGGGCTTTTTTATTCAGCTCTTGCTCGATTTTCTTACTAAAGGAGTGGAACATGGCCACCACAGCCATCATAAAAGATTGAACGAACCTTGCAGGAATGCGCATGAACATATTAGTTTTTCAGGAATAATGATTGGTATTTGCATACATTCATTTCTTGAAGGAATGCCCTTATCCAGTAATTTTCAAAATATTGAACTGAAGAATACTTTATTAACGGGTATTATCATTCATAACATTCCTATTTCAATTGTACTTGTGAGCCTGTTTATTCATACCGGACTTAAAAAAAGTTCGGCAATTATTTTATTAATATTTTTTGCTTTGTCGGCACCACTTGGAACACTTACCAGCTACTATTTAGGTGAAGGTCTTGCAGAAAACATGTCGCATTTTTTTAATATTGTATTAGCTATTGTAGTTGGTATTTTTCTACATATTTCTACTACAATATTATTTGAAACAGACGAACACCACAGGTTTAACCTGTATAAAATTTTCGCCATCATTCTGGGAGCGGGAATGGCTTTGTTAGGTTTATGTTAATTCAATACTTCGGTAATTTTTTATATTGCTTCATTCTCCTTTGTCGGACTTGCCTACCGGCAGGCAGGTTCGTCCTCCAGCTGGTGGAATTACAACGCTTACCTTCATTGCGCAGCAGTGCCTGCCGATATTATACCAATGCTTATTATGAAATTGTCCAAAAGATAAGTTCATAATTATGCAGTGGTAAATGCCGATAGGCCGTATGTTTAGTTCTGCATTTTTGGACTATTACATATTGCGTATCGGTATTACAGTATAGGCAGGGAAACAATCTCTTGGTAATTGAAGCATTCAAAAAAACAGAGATAGTGTAATGATGTTAAATCTTCAAAAGGTTTTGAAAAAGATTGGCAATTGTGAATAACTGACTTTTTTAAAATGTTATTCAAATGTAAATTGGTAAATATCAGATTCACCATATCCATCGGTTTTTGCTGAAGTATAATAACCCTTCTTCCCGTCAGATGTTGTAGGATTAAAATTAAAATCATCAAATACAGTGTTCAGTGGGTATCCCATATTTTCGGGCTTAGACCATAGGCCATTTTCGGAAATTACAGTTTCGAAAATATCAAAACCACCCATTGTTTTCTGTCCGTCTGAGCTGAAATATAAGGTGCCATCAGACATAAGAACAGGGCAGATTTCATCATAGGGTGTATTTATTTCGGGACCTAGATTAAAAGGCTTACCCCATTCACCATTGGAAAGTTTTTCTGACATATAAATATCATATCCTCCATAGCCGCCTTGTTTATCGCTTGAAAACAATAAAGTGTTTTTATCAGAGGAAATATATGCCCATGATTCATTGTCTTTAGTATTGATATTTATACCAAGTTTTTGAGGAGTTCCCCATTTGTTCTTTTTTGATAGGTCGGACACAAAAATATCATATGTGCCTTTTACCTGCCGTGATAAATAAAGTTGCTTTCCATCCGAAGAAATACAATTTAAAATATCACTATTATCTGTATTAATTTTTGCTCCTACCTTCTTTGGTTTTATCCATTTATTATCTTTTAATTGAGTATAATAAATATCATCCAGGTATTCTCCAAAATTATCTTTCTGCCCGCCAATCGCACCTTTGCGCTTGGAAGTAAAATAAAATTTATTATCTGTTTTAGAAAAGACAGGTGAAAGATCAGAATAATTTGAATTAACTATTGTAAAGGGTTTTACACTTACTTTTACAGGTTGTGATGTAAGTTCCTTTGCTAAATTAGTCATGTCAATACATTGATCAACCTCTTCAATAAAATCACCGTCCTTGTTTTTATTTGTAAGATAGGTTTTGAATTTATTAAATTTAATAAGCGCTTCGTCATATTTTCCTGCCATAAGGTATGCTTGTCCCAGGTATAAAAAAGTAAAAACAGGTGAGGAAGTTTCTTTATAAGAATAGCTATAAGCAACATTAGTTTTCTTTACTGCTTTTTCAAGGTATTCAATAGCTTTGGTTCTTTGTTTTTTTGAGTTAAGATAACAAACACCTACATAAAAATTTAAATTGCAATTATTCAAATCTGTTGCCAGCAGTTTCTGAAATAAATCTAAAGCATCATCGTAATATTCATAATTGAATAGATCTTGCGCATCCAAAAACATTAATTTAAAATCTGTTTCACTAAGTTTAGGTGCTGATAAGGAATTTATAGTAATTTCAGAATTAGAAATCATTTTCTCCGGCTTACCGGCAAAGGAAAACATGAAGAAGATAATAATAGTAAGTGTTAAAATAAAGCGTAGTTTCATGTTAAAATATAATTTACTAACAAATTAAATAAATTTATTGTTACAACCCACGATTTATTTTCTAAAATATTTATAAATAAAAGTGAATTGGGAAGTTTAATAATTGAAATTTTTTTAACTTTTTCTTCAGATTTGTTTTTATCTGTTTGTCAAAATAAGGAAGGCAAACTTGTTTTTCTTTTACAATAAATTTAATTTTTCTTTTCCAGACATTTATAAACAGTCCATCCTGACTTCATTAATAAAAACGAAAGCAGGAATAAATTAACGCTTTTTTGAAAAATAAGCGACTTTTTCTAAGGAAGTAATCATATCATATTCTTCCAGAAATACTTCATCGGAAATATTAAGCGGTGCTGTTGTAAAATTCAGAATCCCTTTTATACCTGATTTCACAAGTGAATCAGCGACTAATACAGCCTGATCGGCAGGAACGGAAATAATACCTATAGAAATATTTTCCTTTTTCAGGATTTTAGGAAGCATATTAAAATGATGACAATTAACGCCCGAAACTTCTTTGTTGACTTTTTCAGGATTAACATCAAATGCTGCAACTATTTTAAGGTTAGAATTTTTTTTATTTAGGTATCGAATAATAGCTCTTCCAAGGTTGCCGACTCCTATTAAGGCAACTTTCTGACCTTTACGGGAATCAATAATATCGCCTATAAGATGAATAAGTTTTTTAATATCATATCCTTTTCTTTGGGATCCCGAATAACCTATAAGCATAAGGTCTCTTCTTACCTGAACCGGAGTAAGATGAAGCATGTATGCAATTTCATGCGAGAAAACATGTAACTTTTCTTTGTTGATAATTTTCAGTAGAGTTCTTCTGTACTGGCTTAAACGTTCAACGGTTTTTTCAGGGAGAAGGTTCATGGAGTTTAAAGTAAAAAAAGTTCAAAGTTTAAAGTTCAAAGTTTAAAGTTCAATGTTCAAAGTTCAAAGTTCAATGTTCAATGTTCAATGTTCAATGTTCAAAGTTCAATGTTCAATGTTCAATGTTCAATGTTCAATGTTCAATGTTCAAAAAGTTTATATTACCTAAAACAAAGATAAAAAAATTATCAGATATGAAAAATGTGATTTAACAATTCTTTAATTTTTTCTTTCATAAATTCTGTAGCTTTTGCCAGGTTTAATAAAGCATCTTCGGTAAGTTGTTCAGTAAATTCCCATTCATATCCTTTTATGTGGAGAAGGTATGTATCAGGGTGTTTACCGTAAAGCTTTTCGCACAAATCAAGCACAAAAGCAGGTGATACCGCATGCATGGAAAATTCGATAGTTGAATTATCAGGGGTTACTGTTGTGAAAACAAAATCATCAATTTCTTCAATAGAAGCATCGGCAAATATCACGATATCTGATCGGGAAATCCTTTCCGAGTCTTCAATGTTAAGTTGATAATTATAATCCACTTCCACATTCGGAATATTTTTTTCCTGAACCCAATGTTCAATATTTTCAGCCAGTTTGATACCAAGCGCATCATCCTGCCTGCCAGGGTTTCCATATCCGTAAATAAGAATTTTCATTTAATATTTTAGACAAAATAAGCAATATCAAAATTTTAAAAAAATAACCGCAAAGTGCGCCAAGAAAACGCAATGAACGCAAAGTAATTAAATAGCTAATATTTCCTCTTTGTGAACTTTGCGAAAACTTCGCGTTCTATGCGGTAAAAAAAAATAAGACAGCTTCTTCTTTTATAGTATTTATTTTAAATTTATGAACGATATTGATCAATCATATTATCCGCAGAATCATATAATGAAATTTCCAGGGGCATTTTTCCCAGAGAATGTGTAGCGCAGCTTAAGCAAGGGTCGTAAGCTCTGATTGCAACTTCTACAGCGTTCTTCATACCTTCAGTAATCTCTTTTTTACCGGTCATCATTTTTATTGCAACATCATTTACCGCCCTGTTCATAGGTTCATTGTTATTTGTTGTTGAAACAATGAGGTTTGCCATTGTAATCTGGTCATCTTTATTTATTTTGTAATGATGGAATAATGTTCCGCGTGGAGCTTCAATTAAACCAACGCCCTCATATTGTTTTTTACCTTTGGTAACAAGATTTGTAGATTGAAGGTCTTTATCATTCAGCAATTGCTTTATCATTTCTGCAGCGTGAATTGTTTCAATTAATCTTGCCCAATGCATGTGCAAACTCATGTGATTTGGTTTCCCTTTTGTATAAGCTTTGTATTCTTCAAAGGCTTTTTGTGCAAGCGGAGTAGGAATAAAGTCACAAGTATTTAATCTTGCTAATGGTCCTACAGTGTACCATCCGTCTTTTTTGCCAATTGATGTAAGGAAGGGGAATTTCATATAACTCCATGATTTCACTTCCTCATTGATATATTTATAATAATCCTGGTAATCCACATCATTCAGAATTTTTTTACCATCTTTATCAACTGCCCGTAAAACGCCATGATACAAGTCGAGAGCTCCGTCTTTTCTTACAAGGCTCAGGTGATTTGAAGGGAACACAGCAAAATTGTCAACAAAGTCCTTATTCTGTTTGTGGTATCCTTTGAAAAGTTCAAGAGCAGCGAGCGACCATTCGATCATCTTATCAATATTCATAGGATCTGCACCTTTAAGGAAGCCGTCTCTTTCTTCAATGGTTAGGTTTTTATTAATACCTCCGGGAATAGCGCCGGTTCCGTGTATTTTTTTACCGGCTGTTGCAGCTATTATTTCCTGTCCGTATTTACGCATCATCACTCCCTGAACTGCAAGGTCGGGATGTTTCAGAGCTATGCCAATAACATTGCGCAATGCAGGATCGCTATCATAACCTAATAAAAGATCGGGTGATGCCAGGTGGAAAAAATGCAGAGCATGCGACTGGAACATCTGTCCGTAATGCATCAGGCGACGCATCTTTTCGCCGACAGGAGTAAGTCCTTCTCCCGTTCCAGCTCCCACTATAACATCGAGTGCTTTTGCAGCAGCAAGATGGTGGCTAACAGGGCAGATACCGCAGAGTCTCTGAACAAGCACCGGGGCTTCCCAATAAGGCCGCCCTTGTACAAATCTTTCAAATCCTCTGAATTCAACAACGTGAAGTCTTGTTTGTGCAACGTTAAGTTTATCATCCATGTGAATAGTTACCTTACCATGGCCTTCAATCCTTGTTACGGGTTCTATTGTTATTTTATTCATCGTTTTTTTATATATTGATGGTTATATTTTGTTATTTGTTATTTGCTTTGCTGTCATTTATTGTCATTCGCTTTGCTGTCATTGATTATTCCCGAAGCTTCGGGACTTCGCTATCATTTATTGGCATCAGCTTGGATTTTTTCCCGATAGAGTTGATATAGTTATTTAACTTAATTCCAATAATGTTGATGTTATTAATAAATTCATTGAACTCATTTTCCGTAATCAATTTACGATTGTTTGCTTTAGTAAGCCATGTTTTTGTTTCGTATAATGAACCCCTTGAATAATAGTAAAAATGTTTTGCTTCATTAAAATGGTACCTTCCAAATCCTTCGCTTAAATTTGCTGCTACTGAATCAACCGATCTAACCAATTGCTTGCCAACAGTATCTTTAGAAAAAAAATCCCATTTAATTACTATATCCCAAACCTTTTCACCCATTTCCATTGATAGTTGATAAACTTGCAATTCCTCTAATTTCATTTTCTTTATTAGTTTACAATGAATGACATTTTTTAATTACAATGAATGACTATTAATGACTAAAAAAGTTAATCAAATTTTACAACTTCATAAGGTAATTTTAATTCTTTGCCGGTTAATAAAGCAACTAATGCTTCCCAGATAAGTTCAGCTCTGGGCGGGCATCCGGGAAGAAAATAATCAATCTTCACTATTTCATGACACGGATAAACTTTATCAAGTATCATGGGAAGTTCTTCATCATTGGGTATTATCTTTTCGGAATTACAAACTCCGGTTGTAGGTCCTCCGAGGTAAGCTTCTTCAAGGCATTCTTTAACAGGAATACTATTTCTTAAAGCGGGAAGTCCTCCCATTATAGCGCACTCGCCAACAGAAATAAGAATTTTGCAATTCTTTCGGAAGTTAATAAGGTTTTCTATGTTTTCGCTATTACAGCATCCGCCTTCAATAAGACCTACATCGCATTTTTTTGTGAATTCCTTGATATCATCAATAGGTGATTTATTGAACTCAACAAGTTCTATGAGTTGTAATATTTTTTCATCAATGTCAAGTATTGACATGTGGCATCCGAAACACCCGGCCAGAGAGGCTGTTGCTACTATTGCTTTACTCATTATTATATCTCCTATTATTTTATTTCTTGTAAAAATTCAGTTCCTATAGGCTCTTTATCGAATTTGCGTTTTCCGATAGGTATTTCAAATCCCTTTTCTTTTTTAAGGATTGCTCCTACAGGACAACCTTCCATTGCTGCCAATGCAAGTTTATCAGTCATATTTGCAGCTAATTCATGATCAATATGAATTTCTAATTTATGACCTCTTTTATAGAATGCAAAATAACTTCTGCCTTGTTCATCTTTTATGGAACGGATACATTTTTTACATTGAATACACCTGTTTCTGTCAAGATAGATCTTTGGAGAAGTTGCATCAACTTTTCGCAAGGGGAAATTATATGAAAACTGCGGTACCATCATTTGGTATCGGTATGCCATTGCCTGAAGTTCGCAATTGCCGCTCTTTTCACATGAGGGACAAAAATGATTGCCTTCCACAAAAAGTAGTTCCACTATCATCTTTCTCATTTCCTCAAGTTGAGGAGTTTCGTTTTCCACAACAGCATCATTCATTTCTTTTGTTAGGGGAGTAGTGCATGCAGCCATAGGTCTTCCATTTACTTTAACAGTACATATTCTACATGAACCGGATGGGATAACATCTTTCATGTGACAGAGGTACGGAATGAAAACTCCATTGAGCATTGCGGCTTTCCAAAGGTCGAGTCCTTCATCGGCAATGCATTCTTTACCGTCAATTTTAAATTTTATTTTATTATTGCTCATATATGATTTTTTAAATGAGTTAGTAATTTGTGTGTACTAAAATGTTTGTTGTTCGTTGTTCGTTGTTTGTTGTTCGTTGTTTGTTGTTCGTTGTTTGTTGTTAGTTGTTTGTTGTTCGTTGTTTGTTGTTTGTTGTTTGTTGTTTGTTGTTTGTTGTTTGTTGTTTGTTGTTTGTTGTTGTTCTTTGTTTGTTGTTTGTCCCGTATGGATGCCTACGGCATTGTTTGTTGTTTGCCTGTCCTTGATCCTGTTAATGTCAGGCTGAGTTCATCGAAGCCTTACCCAAGACGAGGCAAGTTAATTGTTTTTTACAGACCTCTGACTATATTATTTATTTCATACTTATTAATGTATTTTTACTTCTCTTTTAGCCGCTTCGCATGATTCTTTAACCGCAGCTTTCATATCAAATTCATAAACGCCGTCAACTTTAGGTTCTTTTACAAGAGCTTCGTATTTTTCCCTGAAGTTCTCAATAGTAGTAATTACAGGGTTTGCAGCAGTTTGCCCAAGCCCGCAACGATTCAGGTCTTTCATGGTTTTAGCAAGTTTAAGCATATCGTCAATGTCCTGCTTAACGCCTTTGCCATCAATAATATTTTCGAGTTTGTTTTTAAGAACAGGTGTAAGCGCGCGGCATGGAACGCAAGAGCCGCAGGATTCATCAATAAAAAATTCCATAAAATTATGAACCACATCTTTCAATAAATTCCTGTTCTTGCCTATCACAATCATAGAACCGCCGGTACATAAGTCTTCATTGGCAATTTTCCTGTCGAACATTTTTGGTGGGATGCAAATACCTGAAGGTCCTGCAACCTGCACTGCCTGCACGTTTTCTGCGCCACACATCTCAAGCATTTCCTTAATACTCATGCCCCACTCAATTTCATAAACACCCGGAAATTTGCAGTCGCCCGAAATGCTTAGAACTTTTGTTCCGGAAGATTTTTCTGTTCCGATCTTTTTATACCAATCAGCGCCTTTTTCAATTATCCTTACAGTTGAACATAAAGTTTCTACATTATTAACAATTGTAGGTTGATTTTTGTATCCATTTTCCACAGGGAAAGGCGGGCGGTTTCTGGGTTCGCCTCTTTTGCCTTCGGCAGATTCAATAAGGGCAGATTCTTCTCCGCAAACATAAGCGCCAGCTCCAAGCTGTATCCTGATATCGAAACTAAATCCTTGTTTGCCAGCAATATTATTTCCCAGAAAGTTCTTTTTTCTCATCTCTGAAAGAACTTTTTCAAGATACGATTTCATGTAAAAATATTCACCTCTAAGGTAAAGTATTCCTTGTTTTGCTCCTATAGCATAGCCACCAATAGCCATACCTTCAAAAATCATATAAGGTAATTCTGTTAGTAAAACGCGGTCTTTAAATGTTCCGGGCTCACCTTCGTCAGCATTGCATATTACATATTTTTCACCTTTGTTTTTTGAACAGAATTCCCATTTTAATCCTGTGGGGAATCCGGCGCCGCCGCGTCCGCGTAAATTTGAATTTTTTATTTCGCTTATTACTTGTTCAGGTGTGAGACCAGCAAGTTTCTTTAATGCATTACCGCTTGTGTATTCTGAAAAAAGCACAGGGCCTTTTTTTCTGATGTTGTTTTTTACTTCAGTTTTAATTTCGGTATTAGCCCCATCGCCGTATTCTTTTACAAGTTCCTGAATGGTTTTGCCAGCTTTGAAACCGTTAACAAGTTCTTTAACTTTTTGAGGATTGAGTTTAGTAAAAACAATTCCATTGATTATTGCAGCCGGTTCCTGATCGTTCATTCCTATACATGCTGTGTCGAAAAGTCCTACCAGTCCATCTTTTAAAACCTCACCGAATTTTATTCCGGTTTCTTTTTCAAATGCGTTTGCTATTTCTTCATGTCCCATCATACAGGCAACAGCGCTGTTATTAAGATAAACAGCATATTTGCCTACAGGTTTTTCTGAAAAGAAATGGTAAAATGAAAGAGTCTGTTCTACATCCACTTTTGACAGTTTTAATTCTTTTGCAATCAGGCTGACTGCATCACAAGGGATATACTTAAATTCATTCTGCACTTCTGCAAGTATGTCCATCAGGCGGGCAGAGTCTTTCCCGTATTTTCCGACAACTTCTTTAATAAAAATTTCAATGTTATCCATTTTTCCTCCACAATGTTTATGAGTGAATATCTATTTGTTAATTAATTAACAATTTGCTCCAAAAATAAATATTTTATTTAATATTACAAGGTTTGGTGAAAAAAAATTATAAAAAGTGAAATTTGCAATTTAACCTGCTTTTCCAAACCAACATTATTTTTATTTTTATTA